>NZ_PKGG01000088.1:0-18892 GCF_046480465.1 Arthrospira sp. PCC 8006 | reverse complement strand
GTAATGGTGTAAGGGAATATTTAGTCTGGCTGGTTGATGGGTCAGAATTTCGCTGGTATKTACTCTTTGAAGGACGCTATCAGCTACAACAGATAGATGAGTCGGGTTGTCTGAAAAGTCAATTTTTCCCAGGTTTATGGTTAGATGTCAATGCACTATTATCGGGTAATATGGCACAGGTTTTAGCTAAGTTACAGGAAGGAATAGCTACCTCAGAATATCAGGAATTTGTACAAAGATTGTCAATCAATCCCTAACATGGCGGAAGTGGCTGGAAAGGCGATCGCGGATAGCTATAATAAATAATAAACTTTAATGGTTAGGTGATGTTATGAATTATACTCCATCAGTTTCTCAAACAATTCTCCCAACTTTGGAAAATGGCGATCGCTTATCGATGGTAGAATTTGAGCGTCGCTATAGTTTGCTACCGGATATAAAAAAGGCTGAATTAGTGGAAGGAGTCGTTTATATGACATCCCCTGTTAGAGTCCGACAACACGCCGACCCTCACGCCAAAATCATCACTTGGTTACAAGTTTATGCAGCTTCTACACCAGAGACTCAAGTGGCGGATAACGCAAGTGTTCGCCTAGACATGGATAATGAACCCCAACCAGACGCTTTATTGCGTATGGAAGAGGCGGCGGGGGGACAGTCGCGCATTAGTGAGGATGATTATATAGAAGGACCGCCAGAATTGATTGTAGAAATTGCAGCCAGTAGCGCCTCAAAAGACCTCCACGATAAGCTACACGCCTATCGCCGTAATGGTGTAAGGGAATATTTAGTCTGGCTGGTTGATGGGTCAGAATTTCGCTGGTATGTACTCTTTGAAGGACGCTATCAGCTACAACAGATAGATGAGTCGGGTTGTCTGAAAAGTCAATTTTTCCCAGGTTTATGGTTAGACGTCAATGCRCTATTATCAGGTAATATGGCACAGGTTTTAGCTAAGTTACAGGAAGGAATAGCTACCCCAGAATATCAGGAATTTGTGGCAAGATTTATGCCCAGTTAACTGATTCTACACATACCATCAATGGTTTCTAGGGGAACTTCACAGAAATATTGCCGGGTAAATTGTTCTTCTTCAATGGTGGCAAAAAATATGTCTAGTAAGGAGCCAAAATCCTGGTCAGATTCAGATATATCCGCGATTTTACCAGTGGTCTGAGAGCTAATATATAACAGTTTATTTGATGGGGTATCCTCGGCTAATTCTATCTGGTAGCCTAGGGATTTTAGACAATGCAAACCCCTAGTTAAAGCTATATCCCCAATGGCTAATTTTTCTAATAAGTCCTGGGGACTAATTCCTTGGTGATTATTGCTTAAATTATCCGCGATTTGGGTGAGTTTTTCCCAAACTTCTTGGGGGGATATTCTGGGGGGTGGAGAATAGGCGATCGCCAATTTTTTACCAGCCTTGACAGCCTCAGCAAACCAGCCTGTTAATTCCTCCCAACTCCCCGGACAATCACTCACCACCAAATAATTACTTTCCCAACTAATCGGCTGATTATCATCATCTAAAACTGTACTTTCTCCAGGGGGATGATTCCGAAAATCCGCTATATCAACAGCAATTAAGGGGGGGTTAATTTCCGTTTCTGATAAAGCAGGACGCACAGCTAATAGTCGCACCTCGTAGCATCTTTTATGAGCATTAAAATCCAACTCGACGATCGCATCATATCGACCAGGGGGTAATTCCTCTTTATAGTGACCCCACCAAACCCCCGGAAAACCTAATTCCGTAGAATCATCAAATAGGTGATAGGTAGTCCTAATATACTGAACTTTTTTACCCCGTAAATCATAAGGATTTTCATTCCAAACATTATCAAACCAGCAATTCTTAATTAACAACTTGGGAACCGGATTTCCCATTCCGCAGGGTTCCAACAATTTTAACTCTTTGAATAAATGAGAACCCAATTCTGCCACAGTACAAACCAAATCGACTATAATAGGAGATTGAGAGAGTAATATTCCCCCCATACGTTGTCGGAGTTCTCGGTCTATGGCTTGTGTAAATATGGGGATATTCTCAATGGGTAAACTCAAGCCAGCGGCGAAAGGATGACCCCCAAAATTATGCAATAGATGCCGTTGATTATATACTAAATCATAGAGGTCAATTTGATTAATTGAACGCGCCGAACCCCTAGCCAGTCCGGTTTCTGTGCCGCCTTCGGTAGTCAGTAAAATAGTAGGACGGCTATATTCTTGGGCGATTTGACCGGCGACTAATCCTAATACTCCCACAGACCATTGAGGGTCACTCAGGACGATCGCATAAGTAGTAGATAAGTCGATTCTTTGCAACTTTTCCCGCACCTCATAGGCGAGATTTTTCTGCAACTCTCGGCGGCGAAGGTTAGCTATTTCGGTATTGATGGCTAATTGTTTCGCCCTTTGGGGGTCGGGGGTGGTGAGTAATTCCACGACACAACTAACGTCCCCATAAATGCGACTAACTGCATTAATTCTCGGACCGATACCAAAGGATATATCGGTAGGGCGATCGCCATTTTTTTGACACAATTTCAGCAATTCCGCAACTCCCGGACGGGTGGGTTGATCTAGTTGTTTTTGGAGTTGTTGAATCCCTCGTTTAGCTAAATAGCGACAGTCTCCGCTAAGTTGAACCAAATCCGCAATTAAACCAATAGCCACCAAATCCAGTAAATTCTCTAAAGGCTGTTGAGAAACGCCTGGTAAAGCCATATATAATGCTTCTATTAACTTATAGGCGATCGCCACTCCTGAGAGATGATAAAGGGGATGGTCAGTCGGTAAATTGCGAGGATTAATAATCGCCACGACGGGGGGTCGCGTGGGTGGTAAAGTATGGTGGTCTGTGATAATGACATCAATACCCAAATTTTGCGCTAGTTGTAATTCCGCTAAATTTGTGCTTCCGGTATCGCAGGTAATAATCAGACTACAACCTTGCGCCGCCAAGGTTTCAATTCCCCGTTGGTTTAGTCCGTGGGAGTCGGTCAAACGGTTAGGAATAGTGTAGGAAACAGAGGATCCAAAAAACTGTCGCAACCCTTCCCACAAAACGGCGGTGGCGGTGATACCGTCCGCGTCAAAGTCTCCCCAAATGACGATTTTTTCAGGGTTATTGTCGCTGATAAATCTCTGATAAGCGAGAGTTAATCGGGCGATCGCCTCTTGCATTTCCGCCCCAAATTCTGCCGGACTAGCGGGTTGATAGCTGTCAATTTCCAGAAATCTAGTCAACTGTTCCCGCGTCGAAATTCCCCGACACAGTAATAGTTGACACAAGTATTTTCCCGAAATATTAGGGTGATGTCGCTGGATTTCTGGAATCATCCAATGAGGGATGTTTGGGGATGGTTGAACCTTCCACATAGGTTAATTATCTGTTAATTATATCTAGTTAATTCGACTCGATAGCGCTGTTTTTTGGTCACAGAAACCTCCCCAACTTCGAGTCTACCTTTCCCGCGAATAGCAATTAAATCTCCGGTTTTAATAGCAATGCTGGCTTGTTTAACCTCTTTCCAATTAACTCGGACATCACCCCCATCAATTAGCGTCACCATTTTACTGCGAGACATCCCAAATCCGGCAGAAGCGATCGCATCTAAACGCAAGGAAGCCTCAACGGTAGTCATGGCTTTTTTCTTGGGTTCTCGGACTTTCAACTCGCTTAAATCAATCGGTTGAACCTTGACCGGAACCGTCCGCACTTGGGTTAGGTTCATCTCCAGATATTCGACCAATTCAGGAATCACAATAGCCTGACCGCCGCGTTCTCCTAATACTATTATATCTCCGGTTTTTTCTCGCACAATTCCCGTACCTAATAAGGAACCCAGAAAGTCTCGGTGGGTAGCCGTGTCAAATAAAAAGTTCCCGGAAATGTCGATCGCTGCGATTTCTACATGGCTTGAGTCGAGGGGGAGTTCTGATCGGGCGATCGCCATTCGCTGACGTTCTGCTTGCGGATAGCCCCCCCAGGAGAAGGCTTGTACCTCTGTCAGTCGCTGAAAAATTCCTTGTGCTTCTGCGATTTCTGGGGGTGAGAGAAACTCAGTCTGTGTAATTTCCCAGGTTTTCAATGCTTGTTCCGCCAGGTCGATAATTCTGGCGATACAATCTCGATTTTCAATACCGTTAAGTAGTTCTTGCCTTGGCAGCATCAGTTTTTCGATTGTAGGTTGATGCAATTAGTCATTTTCAATTTTAACAGGTTTTGGGCGATCGTCACATTTTCTTTTCTGGATCGGCAAATATCTTGCTGGCTAGTTATTTTGTCATGTAGTAGTCCTAGGGGCGGTCTGGGGTGAGTTCTGATTCTTTAAATATCGCCAAATCACATCACCAACAGCCACAATTTTAGGGTGCATCACCTCGATAATATTGTAATTTTCCAGCAGCATTAATTGCCGTGAACAACCAACCCTTAAAAACACCCAAAAAATTCGGCATTTTTGATAATGATTAATCTCTGTGGCGCAAGGTAGTTTAAAATAGTATATAGCGTTTCCCGGATTAGTAAGGTACTTTTCAAAGCCCCTCTCCCCTTGGGAGAGGGGTTTGGGGTGAGGGCTCTACCTTATGGACATGAGAAACGCTATAACATCCGTGGTTACACCCAACCCAAAATGCACGGTTACAAATCCAATATATAGCCAGCACCTAAAAAATGCACTATTGGCGGACAATCAGATATAATTTATAGTGCCATACCCAGCAGATATCTACTCTGTAATATGGTCAAAACCACATCTACCAGGACTAACTGAAAATGGAACCACAAGAGCTTGACAGATACGCAGAAGGTGAACGTGACTTCCCCGGAGTCGATTTATCTTATACTACTTGGCAAGGATATGATTTTAGTGATATTAACTTAGAAGGTGCTGACTTCAGCAACTCTGACTTTAAAAATATGACCTTTAATCAGGCTAATCTCAAGAATTGTAACTTTAGTGAATCAACTTTCCAATCCGTAAAATTTGTTAATGCCAACTTAACTAACGCCTGTTTTATCAAGTCTGATTTGTATGACATAGATTTTTCTGGGGCAGATTTAACCGGGGCTCAATTCAAAGAAGCTAATCGGTTTATAAAGTGTAAACTGGTGAAAGCCAAAATGAATGGCGTAGATTTTTCTAAAGTGAAGTTGTCAGAGTCATCTTTGAATTTTCAATACTTAGACCTTGAAGGATGTAGTTTTTATCAGGCTACTTTAAGGGTAAATAATTTGACATCATCTAACTGTAAAAACTGCAATTTTAAAATGGCAAACCTAGAGGAAACTATCTTGAGAGACGCTTGTTTAGAGGGTGCTAATTTCCAGCAAGCTAACCTCAAAAAAGCTAATCTGATGAAAGCACAACTTAAAAATGCTAGTTTTATTGGGGCTAATTTAACTGATGCTTATCTTTATGGGTCGAATTATCAAGAAGCTGAAATCATTGGCGCAATTATGCCAGACGGTGAAGTTTACGACCCTGATGATTATTCGATTGTGGAAGTAGAGGAGTCCGGGGTAAAATCGACTAAGGCAGAATTTATTAATACAGAAAACGCGCCGAAATCTCCTAATAGTCCTCACCAAGCCGTTATCATTAATGACTGTATATATATTGCTGGTCAAATAGCGATAGACCCCCGCCTAAATATTATGTTATGCGATGACGAAATTACCGACCAGACGCGGCGAGTGATGGATAATATTGGGGCAATTTTAACGGCGGCGGGAGTAGGTTGGTCTCAGGTGGTGACAACTACCATCTTTATGATAGACTTGCAGGAAAGCGATCGCATGAATAGCGTTTACTCTGGGTATTTCACCGATGGAAATATGCCAATTTGCACCTGTGTAGCCGTGTCGAAACTCCCCGAAAATGCACGAGTACAAATCAAATGTATAGCCAGCACCTAAAAAATGCACCATTGGCGGACAATCAGATATAATTTATAGTGCCATACCCAGCAGATATCTACTCTGTGATATGGTCAAAACGACATCTACCAGGACTAACTGAAAATGGAAGCACAAAAATTGTTTGACAGATACAAACTAGGTGAACGCGACTTCCCCGGAGTCGATTTATCTTATACTACTTGGAAAGGATGTAATTTGAGTGAGATTAACTTAGAAGGTGCTGATTTAAGCAACTCTGACTTTCAAGAGATGACCTTTGATCATGCTAATCTCAAGAATTGTAACTTTAGTGGGTCAACTTTCCAATCCGTACAATTTGTTAATGCCAACTTAACTAACGCCTGTTTTATCAAGTCTGATTTGCAAACCATAGATTTTTCTGGGGCAGATTTAACCGGGGCTCAATTCGAGGAATCTAGTCGATTTGATGATATTAACATGGCTAAAGCTATAATCAAAAATGTTAATTTTTCTGGTAGTAAAATGTTTTCCATAAATTGGTCGTATTTGGATTTAGAAGGATGTAATTTTTCTGGCATTTATGGATTCCGCATAAACTTGGCTGCAGCTAACTGCAAAAAATGTAATTTTAAAATGGCAAACCTAGAGGAAGCCATCTTGAGAGAGACTTGTTTAGAGGGGGCTAATTTCAAGCAAGCTAACATCAAAACAGCTAATCTAATGAAAGCCAAAGTTAAAAATGCGAGTTTTGTCGGAGCCAATTTAACTGATGCAAATTTGTACCTAACTAACTATCAAGAAGCTCAAATCATTGGCGCAATTATGCCAGACGGTGAAGTTTATGACCTCGATGATGATTTGATTATGGAAGTGGGGGAGTCTGGGAGAAACTCGACTAAGGCAGAATTTATTAATACAGAAAACGCGCCGAAATCTCCTAATAGTCCTCACCAAGCCGTTATCATTAATGACTGTATATATATTGCTGGTCAAATAGCCATAGCCCCCCGCCTAAATATTATGTTATGCGATGACGAAATTACCGACCAGACGCGGCGAGTGATGGATAATATTGGCGCGATTTTAACGGCGGCGGGAGTAGGTTGGTCTAAGGTGATGAAAACGACGATTTTTATGGTAGACTTGCAGGAAAGCGATCGCATGAATAGCGTTTACTCTAGCTATTTTACCGATGGAAATATGCCAATTTGCACCTGTGTAGCCGTGTCGCAACTCCCGGAAAATGCACGAGTCCAAATAGAATGTATAGCCACCTTATAGCATAAAGCAGCCCCCCAGAGGTGGGGGGTTTTGGGTGAGGGAAAACTCAGTTAATCACCAAGGGACTAAACCTGATAATTAATCAACATTAGCCCATTCAGTATGGAAAAACTGACCCCTGGGTTTATCGATACGCTCATAAGTATGAGCGCCAAAATAGTCTCGTTGTGCTTGAGTTAAATTTTGAGGTAAACTCACGCGGCGATAACTATCAAAATAATCCAAAGAAGCACTAAAAGCCGGCACAGGAATACCCATAGTATTTGCAGTTACGAGAACTTCTCGCCAAGCCGACTGACGGTCAAGAATAGTGTGCTTAAACTCCGGCGCAAGTAGCAAATTAGGCAATTGAGGATTTTGGTCATAAGCCTGCTTAATTTTATTCAAAAATCCCGCCCGAATAATGCAGCCTCCCTTCCAAATGCGGGCAATTTCGCCCAAATTCAGATTATAATTAAACTCCTGAGAAGCCTTACCCATAAGCGCCATACCCTGAGCATAAGAGCAGATTTTGGAGCAGTATAAAGCATCACGAACTTTATTGATGAAAGAGGTAACATCACCATCAAAATTAGCACTAGGTCCCGGCAATTCCTGAGAAGCTGCCACCCGTTCATCCTTATAGGAAGAAATAATCCGGCTATTAACAGCAGCAGTAATGGTAGGAATAGAAACGCCCAACTCCAAAGCACTAACGACAGTCCAGCGTCCGGTTCCTTTTTGTCCAGCCGAGTCCAAAACCAAGTCAACGAGAGGCTTGCCGGTTTCGGGGTCTTTTTGCTTAAAAATATCGGCGGTAATTTCAATCAGAAAAGAGTTTAACTCATCGGTAGTGTTCCACTCAGCAAAGACCTCATAAAGCTGTTGTTCATTCAAGCCAATGACATTACGCAGGAGGTCATAGGCTTCTGCAATAAGCTGCATATCGCCATATTCAATGCCATTGTGAACCATTTTGACATAGTGACCCGCGCCGCCAGCGCCAATATAAGTGACACAGGGGCCATCATCAACTTGAGCGGCAATTTTAGTTAAAATAGGTTCAAGGGCTTCATAGGAATTCTGAGTTCCTCCGGGCATTAAACTAGGGCCCCATAGCGCGCCTTCCTCGCCGCCGCTGACGCCCATACCCATAAACCCTAAACCAGTAGCTTCGAGTTCCTTGGTGCGCCTCTCAGTGTCCTCATAGAGAGAATTTCCCCCATCGATAATCATATCATCGTGATCGAGGAGGGGTTTCAATTGGTTAATGACGGCATCGACAGGTTTACCCGCCTTGACCATGACGAGGATACGGCGGGGACGTTCGAGGGACGCGACAAATTCTTCGAGGGTGTAGGCGGGTTTGACATTTTTGCCGGGGGCCCGTTTTTGCATAAACTCATCAGTTTTGGCACTGGTGCGGTTGTAAACGGCGACAGGAAAGCCATTGCGTTCAACATTCAGGGCTAGGTTTTCACCCATGACCGCTAGACCAATGACACCAAATTTTTGCTCTGACATAAACTTCCGTATAATGGTTGGCTGATCTGTACTTTAGACTGTATCGTTAATTTTTATAGCAGACGAAGGCGATCGCTTTTTTTTAAAACTCTGGTGCTAATTCTCCCAGCGACTGCACAGACAAGAATGCAACCCGGGGAGTTATATGGACTTTCAGCAGTGGGACATAATTTAAGGCGGCGATAGTTAGGTATTGTCTAGTTAAAAACTCTGTGAATGAAAAAAGGGCGACTTGTAGCCGCCCCAAAAACCAACGAGAATCAAGTTATTTACCGAGATTCAAACCGGCATTTTCTTGACTGTACTCTTCCATTTCAATAGGTACAGAGCGAACATTCCAGATTTCATTACAATACTCTCGAATAGTGCGATCGCTCGAAAACTTAGCCATCCGCAGAGCATTCAAAATAGACATCCGAGTCCACTTATCCTGATCACTGTAAGTTTTAGCGACCTGTTTCTGGCAGTCCACATAAGCCTGATAATCAGCAAAAAGCATATACTGATCATGGTACATGAGAGAATCAAGCAAAGGCTTAAATAACTCTTTATCGCCGTGGGAGAAATAGCCATCAGCAATGCGATCGATTACCGCTTTCAGGGACGGATTACTGCTATAATAATCCCAGGGATTATAACCCTTAGCCTTAGTATCAGCAACTTCCTGTGCAGTCAAACCAAACAGGAAGAAATTTTCCGCCCCAGCTTCTTCGCGGATTTCAATATTAGCACCATCCAAGGTGCCAATAGTCATCGCCCCATTCATAGCAAACTTCATGTTTCCGGTTCCAGAGGCTTCTTTTCCAGCGGTAGAAACTTGTTCTGACAAATCCGCCGCCGGATAGATACGCTGACCCAAAGAAACATTAAAATTGTTGAGGAAAACTACCTTTAAGCGACCTCGAACATCAGGATCATGGTTAATGATATCAGCCACCGAATTAGTTAGCTTGATAATCAACTTCGCCATAAAATAACCAGGGGCAGCCTTACCACCAAAGATAAAAGTACAGGGTACAATATGCTGGTCAGGATTCTGCTTAATCCGATTATACAGGCTGATAATATGCAGCAGATTCAAATGCTGACGCTTGTACTCATGAATCCGTTTTACCTGGATATCAAACATCGAATGGGGGTCAACTTCGATGCCATTATGTTCCCAGATATATTGTGCTAACTGTCGCTTATTGTGTAGCTTAACTTCTCGCCACTGCTCACAGAAATCTGGGTCATCAACATATTTTTCCAACTGCTTTAGTTGACTAAGGTCTTTTAACCAACCCTCACCGATTTTGGAGTTGTAAAGTTCAGCCAGTTTAGGATTACACATCAAAATCCAGCGTCGGGGAGTGACACCATTAGTCTTATTAATGAACTTTCCTGGCCACAACTTATAGAAATCCCGGAGAGTGTCTTGTTTGAGGAGTTCGGTATGTAGTGCGGCCACGCCATTAACAGCATGACTACCGACACAAGCCAAATTCGCCATACGGACATATTTTTCCCCGGACTCATCAATCAGAGAAAGACGACTGATCAAATTATCATCACCAGGATACCAACGTTTAACGTCCTCCAAGAAGCGGCGATTAATTTCATAAATAATCTCCAGGTGGCGGGGAAGCAGATATTCAAACAAACCCACAGACCATTTTTCCAAGGCTTCTGGGAGTAAAGTATGGTTGGTATAGGAGAAGGTTTTTTGAGTAACCCGCCAAGCGGTATTCCAATCCATCTCATGTTCATCCATTAACAATCGCATCATTTCAGCGATCGCTACTGCCGGGTGAGTATCATTAAGTTGGATAGCGGCGGTATCATGAAGATTATGTAAGCTAGGATGTCGCAGTAGGTGAGTGCGGATAATATCCTGTAGGGAACAAGAAACAAAGAAAAACTGTTGTTCTAGTCGCAATTGCTTACCTTGGGGGGTGTTATCATTGGGATATAACACCTTAGAGATAGTTTCCGATCGCATTTTTTCAGCGACCGCCCCATCATAGTTGCCAGCATTAAAGGCATCAAAATTGAAATCATCAGAAGCCTCAGCCCGCCACAGACGCAGGGGATTAACGGTATTAGTATCATAACCAGGAACCGGAGTATCATAGGGAATCCCTACTACTCGGTTAGCGGGAATCCAGCGAACCTTATACTCGCCTTTTTCATTATGGTACATTTCCGTATGGCCGCCTAATTTGACCTCAACGGCTTGGTCAGGGTGGGCAATTTCCCAAGGATTACCAAAGCGCAACCATTTATCAGGGACTTCTGCTTGCCATCCATCGCGGATCGCCTGGGTAAAAATCCCAAATTCGTAGCGAATACCATAACCCACGGCCGGAATTTCCAGGGTAGCCAAGGAATCGACGAAGCAAGCGGCTAACCGTCCCAAACCCCCATTACCCAAGCCGGGGTCGGGTTCATGTTCGAGAATTTCATCCAAATCTAACCCAGACTCTTCGACGGCTTGACGTACCCGATCATAAAGATGCAGGTTAATCAGGCTATTACCCATGTGGCGACCCATGAGAAACTCAGCGGAGAGGTAGTAAACTACCTTAACATCTTTCTCCATGTAAGTTTTCATGGTCTTTAGCCAACGATTCAGGAGGCGATCGCGCAAAGTGTAAGCCAAAGCCATATAAAAGTCATCCTGAGTAGCCAGGGACTCATACTTACCTTGAAGATAAAACAGGTTATCTGCAAAAGCCCGTTTTAGAGTTTCCACATTAGTACCTGTGCGATCGTCCTCAATCTGAATCGGACATTGATCGATAGGGATAAGAGGCTGCGTCATAAATTCTCCTTTTCCTGTCTCTCTTGTTGACATACCTCCTCGTCCTGAAGGAGCGAGGATTCCTTGACGCTTCACAGCAATGTGCTACCTAAGTAGTCTTACCCTCGCTCTGCGTCCGTTTAGAGTCTCCCAATGCCCTATGGCGACTATGTTTGATTTTACTCAAGCCCAAAGCTGGTTGTCTTCAGGGATGTAGATTAAGTATGGATCAACTCGGCAATAATTCATAGTCATAACCAAAAACCTTCTGGAAACCCCCCAGACAGCCCCAGACATCCCCCAAAGTTAATCAATCCACCATCGGAACCCTTGAGTAGACAGTCCCATCCATCACACTATCTGGAAACCCTGACAAACTATTCCCAACTATTATAGATTGCCGATTCCCCCGACCCACCGCTATAGTTAGCAGTATATCTGATCCGCCAAATTATGAGTACAATTCCCAAAATCGAATATCTCAAAGTTAGAAATTACCGCGCCTTACAAAATCTCGAATTAAAAAAAATTACTCCCCTCACCGTATTTTTAGGTCCTAACGGCAGTGGCAAATCCACAATTTTTGATGTGTTTGCCTTTCTATCTGAATGCTTCACAGAAAGCCTCAGCAAAGCCTGGGATAGACGGGGTAGATTTCGAGAACTCCGCACCCGAGATAGTCAAGGCTGCATTGTGATTGAATTAAAATATCGAGAAACCTCCGCCTCTCCTTTAATTACCTATCATCTCGCCATCAATGAAGAAAATAATCGCCCTTTGATTGCCGAAGAATGGCTGCATTGGCGACGAGGAGGACAAGGTAAACCCTTCCGTTTTTTGGACTTTAAAAAGGGGGAAGGACAAGTCATTAGTGGGGAAATGCCAGACGAACAAGACGAAAGAATCACGGAACAACTTGACTCACCGGAATTATTAGCAGTTAATACCTTGGGACAATTTGCCAAACATCCCCGGGTTAGTGCTTTAAGGCGGTTCATTACCGGATGGTATTTATCCTATTTAACCGCCGACAATACCCGCAGCATTCCCGAAGCGGGAACCCAAGAAAGATTATCCGCCACCGGGAATAATTTACCTAATGTTATCCAATATTTAAAAGAACAACATCCCCAACGTTTAGAGGCAATCTTAAAAACTTTATCTTCCCGAATTCCTCGCTTAGAAAAAGTGGCAGCATCAATTATGCCAGATGGTCGTTTGTTATTACAAATAAAAGACGCTCCTTTTTCTCATCCAATTCTCGCCAAATTTGCTTCGGACGGCACTTTAAAACTATTGGCATATTTAACTGTATTATATGACCCAAAACCTCCTCAATTAGTCGGCATTGAAGAACCAGAAAATCACTTACATCCGGTTTTATTGCCACAACTGGCTGAAGAATGCCGGACAGCTTCTGCTAATACTCAATTAATGGTAACTACCCATTCTCCGTTTTTTGTGAATAGTTTAAAGCCAGAAGAGTTATGGGTACTGTATCGAGATAATCAAGGTTTTACTCAAGCCAAAAGAACCGCAGATATGCAGGGAGTTAAAGAGTTTATTAATCAAGGTGCCTTACTTGGTTCTCTCTGGATGGAAGATTTTTTTGACGTGGGAAATCCTCTAATAAATCTGTGATTTTTTAACTATAGTTAATCCCCAAAATAGCCCCGGAGGTTTACATTTTTTCTGGCAAATTAGTGGATCAATAACTATCATAATATGATAATATATAAATATGGCGATAATGCGCGGCGCGGATCGCCTTTAATTAATTCCCGGAATTAGCAGATAATGAGTTGGTCAAATCAACCCCAAAAAACTTGGAATCAACGATTAGAGATTTTCATTAATCCCGCCAGTGGTAAAGGTAAATCCCTACAAATATTTGAGCAAATAAAACCCATTTTAGAAAACCATAATACCGCATTTAATGTCACCTTTACCAGTTATGCTGGCGACCTCAAAAATCGCATCGAAAATATAGATTTATCCTCAATTGATGGCTTAGTAGTTGTGGGGGGAGATGGTAGCATTCATGAGGTTATTAACGGCTTAATGAACCGTCAAGACTGGGAAAAAGCCATTAAAACACCCCTGGGAATAATCCCCGGTGGCACCAGTAATGGCTTATGTAAAACTCTGCTAGAAGAAGCTGGAGAAACCTATAATGCAATCAATGCTACAATTGCCATTACCAGAGGCAATATTCAACCTCTGGATATTCTGCGGGTTCAACAAGGCGATCGCTTTTATTATAGCATTCTCTCCATAGCCTGGGGATTAATTGCTGCCGTCGATATAAAATCGGATAATCTCCGGTTTTTGGGTTCTTTAAAAACCGATATTTATGCACTATGGGAAATCTTAAAACTGCGTCATTATCGAGGCAAATTATCCCTAATTACTGCCGACTGTGAATCTCCCCTTATAATTGAGGATGATTATATACTGTTATGGGCGATGAATGTTCCCTGGGCGGCTTATAATCTTAATCCCGCACCTCACTCTCACCCCACAGATGGAAATATAGATGTCTTATTCGTGCGGCGTGGTATCTCTAAATTTAACTTAATTAAGGCTTTTTTATTGTGCAATAAAGGACAGCATCTAGCCATCCCAGGAATCGAATATTATAAGCTGCGAGGTTTTCACCTAGACCCCCAAGATGGAGAATTTTTAGCCATAGACGGGGAACCTATTTCCTCAGCCCCCATTAAAGTTGAAGTCCTACCCAATTTGGCGCGTGTCTTTCATCCTTAAATACCTAGCTATCTGGGAGTTGGTATCTGAGTCCGATTGACTTTTGTCAACTCCTGTGATACTTAGTTTGTCATAAACCAACATTTAGCAACCATCAAAATATGTCAGATACTGTCTACGAAAAATCCTCAGAAATTCCCGAAAATCAAATAGTTTCCCCTCAATCTCCCCTAGACAAAATCCTGCAATTTTTTACCATCAAAATCGCCCAAGCCTTGATTAATGTATCTTGGATAACCCCCAATGGCATCACCTGGACTTCTTTACTAATTGGCGGATTCTTAGCCAGTTTTTTAATCCTAAAAAATTACTATCTTTGGGCAGTGTTAGCCATAGTAATTAGTGGGTTACTAGATTGTTTAGATGGAGACCTAGCTCGGTCTAGGGGTATCGCTTCCGATACCGGAAACTTACTCGATAGTGTATTAGATCGCTATGTAGATTTTTTGATAATATCAGCCCTAATTTTAGGGAACCCTAGGGATAACTTAGTAGTGGGATTAATAGCACTGTTAGGAACTACAATGGTTCCGTATATTCGCGCCAAAAGTGAATCATTAGGTCGCAGCAGTATCGCTAGTATTGGTAGCCGGGCTGTGCGGACAGTTTTGATTATTATAGGACTATTAACCGGGCAAATTTTTCCCCTACTGATAGCTTTGGCGGTAATATCTAATGTGGCAGCTATACATAGATTTGCTCACGCCCTGAACCCAGGGAACGAATAAACCCAACAACTCGAGTCGGGGTGAGTCTCCCAAATGGGTGGATTTATCGATTTATGGCGATCGCCTTTAGTTGTAGAATGAATCAGGATTTCCACAATTGATAGCCCTGACTTAGGCTTTCTGGGTGCGTAACTACAATCTATCTATCTTGACTAGATCGGATGTTGACTTGATCAATAACAAACTACTGAACAGCCCATGGCATCTTCCCGAAAGTACCCACTCACAGCGATTCTGACTGGTATTATAATTAATCTCTCCGCCTGGTTTCCTGGACTGGTGAAAGCCGAAACAATTTTAGGAGTAGTACGTTCCCCATTACCAACAGCAGACTGGAATAGTGTAGAAAGCCGACTACAAAGCAGTCGCATCAACTATCAAACCATTGATATAGATAATCTCAATAGCGCCGAAGCATTACAGGGGCTGCGAGTATTATTCCTTCCCAATGTGGAAGTAATGACCACAGACCAAATTCGTATATTAGAACAATGGGTACAACAGGGCGGGCGGCTAATAGCCAGTGGGACAGTGGGGAACCGTTCAACTCCCTTAGCCCGTGAAAGACTAAGAACCCTAATCGGGTCTTATTGGGCTTTTCCCCTGAGTAACCCAGCCGCGCCGATTACTCAAAGCGATCGCTGTCAAGATCAGATTTGTCGTAATATAACAAACTGGGCCCCCACAGTAAACACCAGTGGAAACGTAGCAGGTGGCGTATTAATTCCCGCCACCCAAGCAAGCTACACCGCCGGAGTTTGGCAGGGTAGTAGCGCTTCCGCCGCCGCCATTGCGACCACCCAGGCTATTTATTTAGGATGGTATTGGGGACGCGGAGAGTCACCAGAAGTAGATACAGCTTGGTTACAGGCTGCTATTAATCGTGACAGCGCCGCCACCCCTCCCCCACAATCCTCTGTAGCCCGGCAAAATACCACCATACAAACCCCCCCACCACGGTCAAATACAGGGACATCAACAACTATTCAAACCCCCCCTCAGCGGTCAAATACAGGGACATCAACAACTATTCAGACCCCCCCACCAGCTAATCGAGTTAGTAACCCCAACCTAGCCTCAGTCAACCCCCGTCCTTCTCTGCTGCAATTATTTACCGACCCCTCGGAACAATCAGCCCCAGCCGGGTTAGAGGTCAAACCAGGTAACGACCCCATTGATAACACTACCGCTATTTTGATGAGGGAGGAATTAGAGAGTCTGTTGGGTAGGTTTGAAAATGCTGTTATAGCTTCGGCTTCTGGTAGTACCCCCATTAACTTGCAGATAGCTTCGGCTGAACCGAAAAATCCAGTGACTACAATTGCTAGTGTCACCACATCTATACCATCAACAAGACAAAATGCGATCGCCCAAGCCCAACAAGCCATTAAACAGTTTCCCGAATTGGTAGCCGCCCAAAATTGGGTAGCAGCCAGAAGATTATGGTTAGATGCGCGTCAAAAATTGTGGGAAAATTACCCCACCGACGGAGAGCGATCGGGCGCAGAAATTCGGGCCGTTTGGCTAGATCGTGGTACAATCGTCGCAGCCAGAGGAGAAGCCGGACTCGCCCAGATATTTGACCGTTTGGCAGATGCCGGAATCAATACCGTATTTTTTGAAACTCTAAACGCCGGATATACCATCTACCCCTCCCGAGTTGCGCCCGCCCAAAATCCTTTGACCGTCGGTTGGGACCCCTTAGCCGAGGCGGTGAAACTAGCAAAAGCTAGGGGTATGGAATTACACGCCTGGGTTTGGGTATTTGCGACCGCTAATCAGCGACACAATGCCGTCTTGCGACAACCTGACAGTTATCTAGGTCCTGTGTTGTCCGCTTACCCGGAATGGGCTAATTTGGATAACCAGGGTCGGACTTGGCACGAAAACGATCGCAAGGCTTACCTAGACCCAGCTAACCGGGAAGTTCGCAGTTATCTATTACGTTTGGTCGGAGAAATTGCCCACAATTATCAGGTTGATGGCATTCATCTCGACTATATCCGCTATCCCTTTCAGGATGCTAACCGTAATTTTAATTTTGGTTATGGTACAGCCTCCAGAACCCAGTTTCGAGATTTAACTGGAGTTGACCCCATTTCTATCACTCCCGGTGATGTGGCATTATGGCAACAGTGGACCCAATTTCGAGCTGACCAGGTGACATCTTTTGTCCGCGATGTCCGACAACTGTTAAACGCCAATTATCCGAATGTGATTCTCTCGGCGGCGGTGTTTCCACACCCGGAAACTGAACGCATTGCTAAAATTCAACAACATTGGGAAGTTTGGGCGCGTCAAGGATATCTTGATTTGCTAGTCCCTATGACTTATTCCCTCGATACTAATCGCCTACAGCGCATTACTCAACCTCTCACCGGACCACAACAGTTAGGGCCTACTTTAATCGCCCCCTCCGTCAAACTTTTGGATATTCCTAATGTAGTGGCGATCGACCAAATTCAAGCCCTCAGAGATTTACCTAGTGGTGGCTATTCCATTTTTGCAGTGGAAACTATTGATAGTAATTTGCAGGGATTTTTGCGCCGCACTCAAAATAATGGCGGGAATCATAGCGCCATTATCCCCTACCGTCAGCCTCTCCAAGCTGCCAGCGATCGCTATTTAGCCCTCAAGCGAGAGTGGAGTTTTCTCCTCGCTAATGACCAACTCTGGATCAGGGAATCTCAACTAAGCAGCTTTAGAAACCAAGCAGAAGTTTTAGCACAGGCTTTGCAAAATTTGGCTGAGTCCCCCAACCCTCAAGCCTTGAGTCGCGCTCAACGAGAATTAGCTACTTTTCAATCTCAATTTAACGGTTATATGACCCTCCACGCTAGGGAAAAACCCTACCAAGTCAAAAGTTGGGAAAATCGATTGGCTAGTTTAGATATGCTGTTACGATACGGCGCACACAGACTAAACTGATAATGTATGCGATGGATGCGATCGCGATCGGGGCCGCTTCCACTGCTAACTAAATCTGAAGGCGGGTTGATTAACTAACCCGCCCTCTGACTCTGACCACAGGATCTATGAATCCTAACCGGACAATTTTCGGTATATTTAATTTAAGCCGATTCGTGCTTGCGTCGCCAAGCCGGATGCCAGAGAACCTCTGCAGTTGACCGTTTTTCTACCATTTCCTTAGTAATCACACAACTGTTAACATCCTTGCGGGAGGGTAACTCATACATTACCTCTAACATTAACTCTTCTAAAATCCCGCGCAATGCACGAGCCCCCGTTTTACGTCGGTAGGCTTCTTTGGCGATCGCAATTAAAGCATCAGGTTCAAACTCCAAAGAAACATTATCCATTTTCAGCAGTTGTTTATACTGCTTAACCAAAGCATTATGAGGCTCAGTCAAGATTTTCACCAGCGCTTCCTCATCAAGAGGAGAAATCACAGTCAGGACTGGAACCCGACCGATAAACTCAGGAATCAGGCCAAATTTCACCAAATCTTGAGGTTCCACATTTTGGAGAACTTCCGTGGAGTCCACAGATGTTTTAACCCCCTCTTCTTCTGGCTTCACCCCCGGTTGAATAAAGCCCAAGGATTTTTTACCCATGCGTTGTTCAACCACCTTATCGAGACCCACAAAAGCCCCGCCGCAGATAAACAGAATCTTGCTCGTATCAATTTGGATAAAATCTTGATAGGGGTGCTTCCTTCCCCCCTGGGGTGGCACATTAACCACAGTTCCCTCTAATATTTTTAACAGAGCTTGTTGCACCCCTTCCCCAGAAACATCTCGCGTGATGGAAGTATTTTCACTTTTGCGGGCAATTTTATCAATTTCGTCGATATAGACAATTCCCTGCTGCGCCGCTTCGATATCGAAATCAGCTACCTGTAGCAACCGCAGTAGGATATTTTCCACATCATCCCCCACATAGCCAGCTTCTGTCAGCGTAGTAGCATCAGCCACC
>NZ_PKGG01000161.1:0-12402 GCF_046480465.1 Arthrospira sp. PCC 8006 | reverse complement strand
CGGTTTGGGGTGCGTGAACACGCTATGGGWGCCATTTGTAATGGTATCGCCCTGCACCGTTCGGGTCTGATTCCCTATGGCGCGACCTTCCTGGTGTTTACGGATTATATGCGTAATTCTATCCGGTTGTCGGCTCTGTCGGAAGCTCCCGTGCTGTGGGTGATGACTCATGATTCTATTGCTTTGGGTGAAGATGGCCCGACTCACCAACCCGTTGAACATATCGCTTCTCTGCGGTTGATTCCTGATTTGACTGTGATTCGTCCCGCTGATGGTAATGAGACTTCTGGAGCCTATAAGGTGGCGATCGAAAACCGTCACTATCCCACTTTGATGGCATTTTCTCGCCAAAATCTGCCTAACCTCGAAGGTAGTTCTATCGACAATGTGGCTAAGGGTGCTTATATCCTTAGTGATAACAGTGATGGTACCCCTGATATTATTCTGATTGGTACTGGTGGGGAAACTTACCTCTGTGTTGATGCGGCGGTTAAACTCCGGGAAGAGGGTAAAAAAGTCCGCGTGGTTTCTATGCCTAGTTGGGAACTGTTTGAGAAGCAGGATGCTGCTTACAAGGAGTCGGTTTTCCCTGCCTCTGTTAAGAAGCGTTTGGCGGTGGAAGCCGGTGTTAGCTTTGGCTGGTGTCGCTATGTGACTGATGAGGGTGCTACTATCAGTATTGACACCTTCGGCGCGTCTGCTCCTGGCGGTGTGGTGTTGGAAAAATTCGGCTTCACCGTTGATAATGTGGTGGCGAAAGCTAAGGAACTTCTTGGTTAATTAATTACCTAGGTGCGTCAGTCAGAAGAGTTTATGAGCATTTCATCATCAACATTCTCGCGGTCTGACGCACCCTACCGTATTAATCGGCAAGGGTGCAACATTGTTTGTACCCTTGTTTTTTTATTTGTACCCGTGAGTATTGATTGATTAACACTGATAAAATAGGGCATAGGGCAGGGAAGATTATACATAACAATAAGCCTAAGTCGCAGTATCTTTGTCTCATATAGTCTATGATCATAGTCACAGACAACGGCAGTATTAACCAATATTTTAGATATCAATTACAGTTGAATCATACATATTTTAGATATGGTTTTGATAAATTGTGAACTGACAAAACCGACAATGATATGATTTCTGATGGAATAAATTAGAGAATAAATTATTATGAATATGGGCCTAACTAAGGTGACAATTTATACAGACGGAGCCTGTAGCGGGAACCCTGGGAAGGGAGGATATGGGGCTGTGTTGATGTGTGGTAGTCACCGAAAGGAATTATCAGGAGGCTTCCGACTAACTACTAATAACCGCATGGAAATGATGGGAGCGATCGCCGCTTTACAAGCCCTGAAATTTCCCTGTTGTGTGACTCTCTATAGTGATTCTAAATATCTCGTAGATGCTATGACTCAGGGGTGGGCTAAACGTTGGCAAAAGAATGGATGGCGACGTAGCCAGAAGGAATGGGCGAAAAATCCGGATTTGTGGGCGCAATTATTAGCTTTGTGTGAGGAACATCAAGTCCGGTTTGTCTGGGTAAAAGGTCATGCGGGCGATCGCGAAAATGAAATTTGCGATCGCCTTGCTGTCGAAGCTACTCATGGAGATAATTTACCGCCAGATTTAGGATATGAAAACCCACCCCTACCTCAAGACATCGATTCTATGAGTTAATGTAATCTTAGTGTAATCTTAATTTAATCTTGTGGTTACTCCGTAGAAATTGCCGATAATTTGCTAATCAATTGGCTATAGTTTCTCAATTATGCCTTTAACTGGAATGGTCTGTTGACTTTAAGATAGGGAAGTTGCTTTGTAAATCTTGGAAAAATGGCCCGTTTAGCTCTATTAAGTGTATCTGACAAAACTGGACTGATTGACTTAGCCCGAAGTCTTGTGGAAGAATTTGGCTTTGACCTGATTAGTAGTGGGGGAACTGCTAAAGCTATCCAAGAGGCGGGACTACCTGTTACTAAGGTTTCTGACTATACAGGATTTCCCGAAATTCTGGGGGGACGAGTTAAAACCCTGCATCCTCGCATTCATGGGGGTATCCTTGCGCGTCGGGATATTCCCCAGGACGTGGAACAATTACAACAGCATGAGATCCGCCCCATTGACCTGGTAGTGGTTAATCTGTACCCATTTGAACAAACTATTGCATCGGAAAATGTTACCCTACCAGAGGCGATCGAACAAATTGATATCGGTGGCCCTACGTTGCTGCGGGCTTCTGCTAAAAATTTCGCCCATTTGACTGTCCTGTGTCAGCCTAACCAATATGGGGACTATCTCGAAGAAATGCGAAACAGCGGCGGCGAACCTAGTTTAGAATTTCGCCAAGGCTGCGCTTTACAAGCCTTCCGTCATACTGGGGCTTATGATCGGGCGATCGCTACTTATTTAGAATATCAAAACACCACCGAAACTAATCCCCTCCCCACTAGCTACACTGTCGCCGGAAACCAAATACAAGCCCTCCGCTACGGCGAGAACCCCCACCAACCCGCCGCCTGGTATCAAACCGGAACTGTCCCTAATGGCTGGTCGGCGGGTAAAATTTTGCAGGGAAAACCCCTCAGTTACAATAACTTGGTGGACCTGGAAGCGGCTAGACGGATTATTTGCGAGTTCACTGATGAACCGGCGGCGGCTGTTCTTAAACATACTAACCCCTGTGGGGCGGCGATCGCTAATAGTTTATCTGAGGCTTATCAACGGGCTTTTGCTGCGGACTCGGTTTCTGCTTTTGGGGGTATTGTTGCGCTCAACCGTCCCATTGATGCGGCGACGGCTACAGCCATGACCAAAACTTTTTTAGAGTGCATTGTCGCCCCCAGTTGTGAACCAGAAGCTGAGGCTATTCTCAAGAAAAAGGCTAATTTGCGGGTGTTGATTTTGCCGGATTTAGTTTCGGGTCCCAAAGAAACTATTAAGCTAATTGCTGGGGGCTTTTTGGTCCAGACCTGTGATGATGAAATCGATATCCCTGACCATTGGCAATTAGTGACCGAAAAAAAACCTACCTCGGCACAATTGGCTGAGTTATTGTTTGCTTGGAAAATTGCCAAGCACGTTAAATCTAATGCGATCGTGGTCACCAAAAACCGCACCACTATAGGGGTAGGAGCCGGACAAATGAATCGCGTAGGAGCCGCTAAAATTGCCCTAGAACAAGCCGGAGAAAACGCTAAGGGGGGATTCCTTGCTAGTGATGGTTTCTTCCCCTTTGATGACTCGGTAAGGACGGCTGCTGCTGCTGGTATTGAGGCTATTGTTCAACCGGGCGGCAGTATGCGAGATCAAGATTCCATTAATGCCGCTAATGAATTAGGTCTGGTTATGGTAATCACCGGAATGCGTCATTTTCTCCATTAAATATCGCCAAATATCATAAACCCCGCCCTAATTATGCCCTCAATAATGGGCGGGGGTAAATTTGTCGATTTTCCTGATTAATGATTGATGGTTAGTTGTTAATTATCATCGGTAGATGCTCTGGTGGTGGCTTGGGAACTGACAAAGTTAGACAAAAGTTTGATATAGCCACTTTGATAATAAATGGCGGGTTCGGTAATTTCCCAGGCTTTTTTGCGGGGGTCATTTTCATCAAAATATGCCTTCATGGGAGGCTCACCAACAGGGGGTTTAGATGAGCCAGTATAATATTGATTGGGTCCCCCTACTAAATAGCCAGGAGCCGGACCACTGGGAGAGTTTAAAGCATGATCATAAATGCCCCCGCCGAACCACTGATGATACATTTTGTTAGCGGATTTTTCGGCTCCGTATTCATACATATTGCTTAAATAAACCATGCTTAATGGGTTGACACCGTGCAGGTAATGGAGATGGTCTAAGGCTCGGATTTTATAGCTGTCGGCGTGGTCTGGGTCTACCTCATACAACAAGACATCATAGTTGGTATTACCATAGTTGGATTCCACTAGGTTACTACCCCAATGATATTGAGGGTCGCTCATATAAGCACGGTATGGGTCGAGGTCAGAATTACCGTAGGATGCTTTATTACTTAGCACCATTTCCCGAAAGCGATCGCTTATTTGTTGTTGGATATTGTCATCGCCATTGGCTAGTTTAGTGTATAATAATAGGGCATCCCCTTCATGGGGGTTATACCTCGACCAAGTATCATCTTTAAAGGGTTGAGTTTCCGTTAAATTGGCACTTATATATTGATTATATTTGGTGTCTCCGGTGAGTTGTAATAAATAAACCGCCGCCGTTACAGTTGCCCCTTTTTGTTCCCGTTCGGTTCTATCTGCATCCCCAGATTTAATCGTCTGGGAATCACAATCAGTCCGTTTGGGGTTAGATTGAAACCAGTCCCAAGCGGCGATCGCTCTATTTTGCAGGTCTTCTGCATACTCATTAAGAACTGGAAATTCCCGAAAAACTAACGCAGTATGGGCGAACATTCCCGCCGTCGATATACTAGCAGAAGAACATTTAGGAGCATAATAACGGGGCCGTTGATCAAGACTAGGAATCTCTGGATTATTATGATCAATCGTACCCAGTTTAATAAACACTCCCCCATCATCATCCTGCATCAGTTTTAACCAATCAATTTCATACTTAATCTCATCGATGATATCTGGGAGATTATTCCCCGATTCGGGAATGTTAAAATCATCAGTCCAAATCTCCCGATTGTGGGAGTAAGCATCTAAAAGTTGATGAATTACCGGAGTCGCAAAAGTCACATATTTATTAGTATCTCCCGCATCAAACCAACCGCCACGCATATCGCGAGCCAAAGCCGGGTTATCTTTGTCATAAACATAGCGCGCCTCTGTATCCTGTCCGGGTCCTAAAAAAGCCGCGCCATCAGTCCATCTAGGGTCAGCTAATGGGGGTTGTTTGGGAAAGCCACTGCGCTGATAAAAAAAGGTACGGACAGCAGTGATAAGAACCTGTTTATAGACATCATCCCTAATCTCAAATTCAAAAGAACGTTGTTGATTGGCGGCATCTATGATATAATAGGAACCTGGTTTGTTGAGCGGGGAAAAGTCAAACCACCAACCGCGATCGCCTGATTGAGAATGAACTTTACCATCCATCCAGAGCTGAATTTGACCCGAATAAACTTGTTGATGAGAATTAGCATCCCGAACCTCGTAGGTAGTCCCTGGTGAGAAGGATTCCTGGGCATTAAAACCCACTTCGGGAGTGGTAATTACAGCGACTTTATGATCTTGGGGACGATAACCAAACTGATCAACTTTAATATATGGTCCGGGTGTCATATCGGTTTGAAGACTTGGCTGACTCTGGAGGTCAGCATCGCTGATGACTACTATCAAAGCAATAGTTAGCACGAAAGAGAGAAACCACCTGAACATTGGGTCTACCAATTCAATCTAATTGGATATTATCACTTCTCGAAATTAAAGCCCACCCTGGTTATGCTCTGACCAGAATGGGTTTTTGTTAAGTTTTATTCAAATCGATTTTATTTTGGAGGATTGATATTAATTATGCGCCAATTGGTTCTTCCACTGCTGCGAGTCGCTGGGAAGAGTAGCCAATACCGCGAACCGTGAGAATATACTCAGGATTACGCTGATCAGTCTCAATTTTAGCTCGTAGGCGAGCCACATGAACATCAACAACGCGCATATCGGCAATGCGGCGGGGGGTGTAACCCCACAATTGTTGCAGAATTTCGGAACGAGAAACCGCTTCACCAGAACGCTTAAACAACAGTTCGAGCAAGTTAAACTCGATATATGTGAGGGGCAACAATTTATCGCCTTTGTAAACCCGTCGTTTAATGGTGTCAATGCGGAGAGTATCAACTTGGATGACTTCGGGACTTAGATCATGGGAAGATGCGTTATCTTTGAACCGACGGAGGATAGCGTGAATGCGGGCTTCCAATTCTTTGGGAGAAAAGGGTTTAGTGAGGTAATCATCAGCCCCCAATTCTAAACCGGTAATGCGATCGGCCACATCTCCCAAGGCGGTTAACATAATGATGGGAATATCAGAAATTTCTCGAATTTTTTGACAAACCCCGTAACCGTTAAGTCTTGGCATCATTACATCCAAAACTACCAGGTCTGGACTTTCGCGATCGAACATTTCAATAGCTTGTAAACCATCTGCTGCTGCGACAACACTGTAACCGACCATTGACAGACGAGTTGTCAAAATACGTCGAATTGCAGACTCATCATCGGCGATGAGGATTTTTTCAGGATTGCGCCGTTCATCAAGTCGTGCTTTTATGGTCATGTTTGCTCCCAGTAATTTTTATGGATCGGCCTTTGAGCAAAACTGGCTAGGGACTCTCTCAGTCCCCGGGCTCAGTTGGACAGGAGATATTGGGTTTGATGATAACATATGTTTTCGTAATGTTATCAATTTTTGTTTAAGGTTCTTTACAGAACTTTTGGTTACGCAAAAAAACTTTACAAAAAACCGTTTACAAGAATGGGCATCTTAGCTTTACTGTTAATAAATTAACATATAAGACCAAGATTCTTTTAACTCCATGTCAAAAGAAGTCCCACACTACGCCGTTGGGTTAATGATAGGCAGTTTAGCAAGAGACTGATATTATTAACACACTATTGGCATTCATTGTCAAAAATGCAATCTTATTGAAACTATGCCCAATCCATTCCTAGGTGTCAGGATTCCTTCTGAGGTACACGAAGCACTCATGGCGCGGGTAGAAATCACTGGACAATCCAAGTCAGATCTGGTCATTGATGCCTTGAGATCCTATCTGGGAATATCATCTCAGCAGGAAAAACTTGATCAATTAGAAGTTAGACTATCCGCCTTAGAATTTAAACTAGAACAGTTGGGGGAAGAGTCCCATTCCGATGATTAGACCGACCATGAGCCATTTTAATCAGAGTAAATCTGGTGATTATGGGCAGTTTTAAGCTGCCGGATTTTGAGATTTGATGTTTCCTAATTTGAGGGATTATCAGCTAGGGTAAAGACCGTAAAATAGGATGACCAATGAGGGAACAGCAATGGTCATTAACAGGGTGAGAAGAAAGCCAACTCGTGTAAAGTCGGAGAATTTATAACCTCCGGGACTATAAACCATGGTATTAGTTTGGTAGCCAATGGGGGTCATAAAACTACAGGAAGCGGCGAGGGTGACTGCAAACATAAAGGCATAGGGATTTAATTGCAGGGTTTCCGCTACTCGGACAGCAATGGGAATCATGAGTACTACGGTGGCATTATTTGAGAGAACTTCTGTTAATAAAACTGTGATGATAAAGAAAAATGTTAACACCCAATACCCGGAAAGATGACCGCCGACAGACACTAAATTATTAGCCAGCCATTCAGTTGCGCCGGAATTTTCCATAGCAATTCCTAGGGGAATTAATCCGGCTAATAGAAAAATTACATCCCAACGAACAGCACCATACATTTCACCGGGTTTTAGACATCCAGTGGCGACCATCAAAATCACTCCGGCTAAAGCACTAACTAAAATGGGAACTATTTTGAAGGCTGCTAGTGCAATTACGCCTAAAGTAATGCCAATGGCTATTCCGGCTTTCTCGGTGCGTAMGTTGTCGATGTCGCGCTGTTCTAAGACTAAAAGTTCCCTAGTGGTTTGTAAACCAATAAAACTTTCTTTGGGACCTTGGACTAATAATAAGTCACCAAATCTGAGTTTGATTTTTCCTAAGCGTCCTTGGACTAATTCGGCACCGCGACGGATGGCTAATACGGTGACATTATACCGCTGTCTAAAGCGTAAATCTTTGAGGGTAGTACCAATTAGACGGGAGTTGGATAAAATCAAGACTTCGGCGATTTTTTCTTCTCCAGAACTCAGGACTGTTTCTAGGGATTGTTCCCGAAACTTGATATCAGGTAAAAGATCTAAACCTCTTTCGTTTTTAATTTTGAGTAAATCTTCACGGGTGCTACGAATAATCAGAATATCTCCGGATTTTAAGACTTTATCGGCTACGGGTTGGGGGAGGTGAATTTTGTTGCGAACTAACTCTAATACGTCTAGGTCAAATTTGCGTTGAATTTCACTTTCCCGGAGGGTTTGTCCGACTAAACTGGATGTATTAGTGACGACTACTTCACTGAGATATTCCTGCAAATCATAGCTGTTTTCCATGGCACTATTGATGCGTGATTCTCGTTTGGGTAGGAGCTTGGGGGCAATTAAGGAAATGTATAATAACCCAATTAAAAAGGTTAATAGTCCCACGCTTGTAAACTGGAAAATATGAAAGTTTCCATAACCTAATTGTTCAGATATTCCGCCAGCGAGAATATTAGTTGATGTGCCAATTACTGTAATCATTCCTCCGAGAATTGAAGCGTAAGAAAGAGGAATGAGAAATTGGGAAGGGGAGGTTTTTTGCTGTTTACACCAATCTTCGATGATGGGTAGAAAAATAGCGATGACTGCTGTATTATTAATAAAGGCGGAAATAGGTCCGACTAAGCTACCCATGACAAAAAGCTGTTGATTGATGCGCTTTCCACCCCATTTAATTAGCCGATCGCGTATAATTTGAATGACTCCAGTGCGGGTAATTCCGGCGCTGAGGATAAACATAGCCATAACGGTAATGGTGGCTGAATTGCCAAAACCAGAAATTCCCTGTTCGGGAGTGACTAAACCCAGGAACATTAATAAAACTGTAACGGCGATCGCTGTTAAATCTACAGGTAGCCATTCGACTATAAAACTAATCAGGGCGAGAACAACTATAGACAGAGTAAGAAAAACTTCCATGGGTAAGGATATGCTAAAGTGGCTGATCACAAAGGTAACGTTTGATCATACAGCCAATCAGAATGGGTGTCAGGTATAGGGGAGTTAGTGACCCCAGACCTGCTAAAAAGGACGATCAGCTGATCGTCCTTTGAATTCAAGTCTGAGGGTTAAAACGAGTTAGCTTTTGGATTTGCTATTTCCGCCGCCGCCATTGCTATTATCAGCAACAGTGGCTAATACCCTTTGGGCTAGTTGTTCGGGGACTTCCTGTAAATGGTCAAACTTCCAGTTAAAGTAACCGACCCCCATAGTTAGCGATCGCAATTCCACAATGAGATCCTGCATTTCCACCTGTGGTAAATAAGCCGACACCTGATCCCAACCTTTCCAGTCAGCCACAGGTTCATAACCCAAAATTTGACCACGGCGAGTAGTAATCAATTGGAACAGTTGAGAGGTAAACTCATTTGGGGCGCATACCTCCACCGTAACAATAGGTTCGAGCAAAGTGGGGTTACATTTAGCCATACCCGTTTGCATAGCCAGCCTGGCGGCTTGTTTAAAAGCCTGTTCGGAACTATCCACAGAGTGATAGGAACCATTGGTCAGGGTGACAGAAACATCAACGACGGGGAAACCTAGGGGACCTTGTTGGAGGTATTCTCGCACGCCCATTTCCACACCGGGAATATATTGTTTTGGCACCGCGCCGCCGACAATGGTTTCATTAAAGTTAAAACCTTCACCACGAGGTAAGGGGGTAATATCTAAATAAACATCACCAAATTGTCCATGTCCGCCGCTTTGGTGTTTGTAGCGCCCGTGGGAGTTGGTATTAGAACGGATGGTTTCTTTATAGGGAATTTGAGGCGGCGAGGTCACTATGGGAAAGTTGTACTTGCGGCGTAGGCGATCAAGGGTTACTTTCAGGTGAATTTCTCCCTGTCCCCAGAGGATAACCTGGTGAGTGTCGGTGTTTTGTTCCCAAGTTAGAGAGGGATCTTCCTCGATCATTTTGGTGAGGGCGGCGCTGAGTTTTACTTCATCTTTGCGATTTTCAGGGGCGATCGCAAATGCCAATACTGGTGGCAATACCTGGGCTGTAGGTAAGGGTGCTTTGAGGCGATCGGGTTGAGTGGTCAAAGTATCACCGGTTTTGATGCCCTCCATACGCGCCAAGGCGACAATTTCCCCAGTTTTGGCAAGTTGCACGCCCTGGGTTTGTTGTCCCAGCAAACGGTACATTCCAGCCGCGCGTACACCATTAAGAACAATGCCTTCGGTAAGTTCTCCCTGCCAGACTCGCACTAGGGAGAGTTTACCACCTTGGGGGGTGTAAAAGGTTTTCAGGACTTGGGCGATCGGGATATCACTTGTTCCTTTGAGTCCCCGACGTTCGGCCGTTAAGCTGGGTTCTGGGGCTTCTCGGACTAGGGCATCAAGAAGCGATCGCACTCCATATTCTAATTCAGCCGCTCCGAAAAATACCGGAACAATCAAATCCGCCCCCAATTCCATTTTTAGGTCTTTGACAATTTCCTCGGTGGGGGGTTCAATTTCTTCAAGAAGTTCTTCCAACAAGTGATCATCAAAGTTAGATAATTGTTCTAACATCTCCTGGCGGGCGGCGTGTTCCAACTCTTTAAGTTCTTCGGGCATGGGAACTGGATCTGATGCCGCACCGGGATGGTAGTTATAGGCTTGTTCTGTAACTAAATCGATAAAACCAATTAATTCTGAACCTTTGGCGATCGGATATTCTTGGGGAACTATGGGGCGACTCGATACAGTTTTCAGGGCATTTAATAACTCTAAAAAGTTGAGGTTGCAGCCTTCTTCATCAGAGAAAGCCCGATCCATTTTATTAATGAACACAATATGGGGAATTTCCCAATCATCCAAAAATTTGAATAGGGGCGATAGGGTGAGAATGCGACTGGGTTCCGGTTCACAAACCACTATTGCTAATCCCGCACCCATGAGGCCGTTATAGGTTTCTTGGGCAAATTCTACCGAACCTGGACAGTCGAGGAAGGCAAAGTTAATGCCGCCATATTGAGTATAAGCGGCATTGATTTCTACACTCATATTGCGATCGCGAGCCTCAGCTACGCCATCTCCGATACGGTTGCCTTCTTTAGCCGTACCTTTACGGGTAATTGTTCCTGTGGCAAACAGCAGACTTTCTAGCAAAGCCGTTTTACCACTCAAATAGGGGCCGACAATGGCGACATTACGGTTTTCTGATGCAACATTACTTGTCATAGGACGCTCTCCTGAAACCGGATAAATCAATGATTATAACACGGTGGCAATTGTGATTTTTTGACCGAGAAATCCTTTCTCGGAAAATTCCGATTTTTTCAACAATTCACAACCGGGATACCGTGGGACTTCGCTGCTCTCAGTTTCCCTTAGTCTCCGGTTAATATTAGGATAGATACTTCCGGTTAGGGATTGAGAGTGAACTACCTTTTAATTTAGGATATTTTGTCACCAATTTTACACCTAGTTAATCAAACAAAACATTATTAATTTTTGCGAATTTTTGTAAATCAATATGGCGTTTTTTAAGGTTAATTTAATATTTGCTCTCAGACACAACACCCCCCCATGCTGACGCGGAGGACAGCACTAGGGGGGTGAAGGGGGGTGAGGGTTAAGAGCAACTAACTCGATAAACCCATCATATCGCTGTTATCGTGACCGGGGGCTACCATCGGGTAACAGTCCTCATCACGGGTAACCCGAACATCTAGGATCATCGGACCGTTGTGAGACAGGGCTTTAGCGATCGCCTTTGGCAAATCGGACCGTAGGCGGACAGTCATAGCCTCAATGCCATAAACATCAGCCAACCGGGCAAATTCTGGGGTTCCATCTTCGAGGTTAGTAGCCTCATAGCGATCATTATAAAACATATGTTGCCACTGGCGCACCATTCCCAACCAGCCATTATTGAGAATAATCACCTTAACCCCAATACCATACTGAGCAATAGTTCCCAATTCTTGCATATTCATTTGGAAACTACCATCACCGCTAATACAGATAACCGTATCATCAGGATGAGCCACCTTAACCCCCACAGCAGCAGGTAAACCGTAACCCATAGTCCCTAAACCGCCGCTAGTCATCCAACGTCGGGGGCCATTTTTCACGAATTGCGCCGCCCACATTTGATGCTGACCCACATCAGTAGTATAGAAAGCATCAGGACATTGATGGCTAAGTTCCACAATCACCTCTTGGGGAGAGAGACCATTTTCCGGGTGAGGAATAGTCAGGGGGTATTGGTTATACAATTGCTGAAGGCGCGAGTGCCATTCCTGGGTTTGTTCCGGCTTAATTTCCGTTCCCAACTGATAGCTACGTTGTAGCATATCCCCCAAAACCTGTCGCACATCTCCCACAATAGGAACATCAGTCGTGCGATTTTTGCCCACTTCCGCCGGGTCAATATCAATATGAATCACCTTAGCGCTATGGGCGAATTTATCTCCGGTTCCCGCCACCCGGTCATCAAAGCGAACCCCCACCGCGATCAGCAAATCACATTCACTCACCGCAAAATTAGCATAGGCGGTTCCGTGCATTCCCAACATTCCCAGAGATAGGGGGTGATTTTCATCAAAAGCACCTTT
>NZ_PKGG01000592.1:0-386 GCF_046480465.1 Arthrospira sp. PCC 8006 | reverse complement strand
ATCCACTTCCAGGATTGGCATGCCAGAAATAGGGGAGGCGGGATCATTTTTGGCAGCAGGATTGACCACATCATTGGCACCGATGACGACTACCACATCGGTATTGGCCAGTCTTGGATTGATCTCTTCCATCTCCTGAAGTCGTTCGTAGGGTACATCAGCTTCCGCCAACAGCACATTCATGTGCCCCGGCATTCTTCCTGCTACAGGGTGAATGGCATAATTAACCTCTACTCCTTTTTCTTCCAGAAGCTTTTCAAGCTCGTGGCAAATGTGCTGCGCTTGTGCAACTGCCAATCCATATCCTGGGACAATTACTACAGATTGAGAATAGGACAAAAGAACAGCTGTATCTGATAAACTGATTTCCCTGACAGTCTGGTCAC
>NZ_PKGG01000568.1:0-424 GCF_046480465.1 Arthrospira sp. PCC 8006 | reverse complement strand
GAACTGGGGGCGGAACTGGGGGCGGAATGAGTGTTGATTGGGGTTTCTGGGTTGCCAGATATCAAACTACTGATAGTATAAATCCGCGTCGCGACCAATTCGGCTCGCTTCTCTTTAAMGCCTTCGGGTCTTTCCACCACGTTCATCCCCAAGCGACCTTCGATGAGTACACAATCGCCCACATGATAGTTTTGTCCAATTTCTTGGGCCGTATTTCCCCATCCAATTACTTTTAAGTGTGATGGGGGGTCATTGGGTCGGTTACTGCTGAACTCGACTAACATTTCGGCAATGGGTATTTGATTATCGGCTGTGTAGCGCAGTTGTGGTTCCTGAATAATTTTAGCGGTCAAAATACAGCTATTCATGAAAATTATGTCTCTTGAAAACAGTAGGTTACAGATTTAGAGCTCTGACTCAGGGC
>NZ_PKGG01000350.1:0-3458 GCF_046480465.1 Arthrospira sp. PCC 8006 | reverse complement strand
TATAGAGATGCGAGGTTCAACGTTATACGTATTTGAGTCAATAACTGCTTGTATCCGTTCATTAGTTAAATACAGATTAACTTCACCTTCTGGCAAGTCATCGGTTGATTGCCCAAACTTACTAGAGTAAATGTTGAAATTAGTCATAACTGCCTCTATATTGATTACTTAATTAAATGGCTAATAACTTAATACTAGCCATTTATTTGATGATTACATATCGATATATTCGATAATTGTAACGCTGATATTAGCGCTAGATTCTGCTATCGCCTGTAACTTAGTTCTACCCCACGTTATTGATATGGTATCACCTGGCTTAACCGAAAATGCAGCGTCTGACACGCTATCACCTGTAGGGTCAAATATTAGATGTACATTGGTATTTGACCGATTCTTTACAAACACCGTTCTACCGTTACTGGTAGCATTGATAGGCACAACTTCCGTGATAGTGTTAGCAGTCAAACTTATCGCTGTAGTTGTCGGTGTTCCCTGTATTTTACTGCTAATGTTTAGAGTGTCTAAATTGACAACAGAACTRTAAACTGAGAAACTCATAATAAACCCCTAAATCAAAGTACAATTTACCAATTTATTGTTTGTTCTAATCCAACAATATTGGTTACGCTATCCTCAGTTATAGCATAGATAGAAGCTGTTGATTTTAGTTCATCATCCCACCCAGCGTTAGGAGGTAAATATAGGCATTGATAAGGTACACAGTTACTGATATCACCGTGACAAAACCATACCCCTACAGAACCTACGTTTTGTAAGTGCAACCTATACCGATTAATATTTGAGGGTCTAACTAATGTGGGGGTATTGCCTATTGTAACCCCAAAATTTTCGGGTTGTGTCAATGTAGGGGTTTTAGGAACTGTATCGAGTTGATATTCAGCCATGCCAAAAATATTAATAGAATCATTGTTATGTAACTGAGTTAAACACCTAGCTTTAACTATTGAGTTGCTATCAATTGCTAAACCTTCGTTTTGATTAGTGATTAATTCAATTAACAGGTTTTCGGTGTGAATGCCTCCATAATATGGYAATTTGACAATCCCTAAATTTAACCCGTTTTCTGTTGCCATATTCCCATAAAATATTTGTAAATCTACCGCTCCCTGCAACACTTCCTGTTTTTTTTSCCACCGTTGRTAATAGCTATCTTCCGGGTAAATTTTGGGGATTTGTGATTGTGCAATATTAGGGATATAACACCTAGCGTTTAACGATGATATATAGCTGTAAATACCGATATCATATTTATATCTTTCTGTTATTAATGATTCTAAAATAGTCCCGTTAAATAACTCTATGGCGTTACTCCAGTTAGCAGCGTTTATATTAGCCGTGATATTTTTAACACCTCTCATGATTTTAACCACCTATTAATAAATTATTTGTTAATATAATATTACTACTTTAATGCGATTATTTAAATGGTTAGAGACACTCTAAAAATTAGAGACGCTATAAAAATTAAAGATACTATTAGGTCAAGCACACCCAGGAATATTGGTAGGTCAGGCGGGATTGGTAGGTCAGGTGGTGTAAGTTCAGGTTTAGCAGGAGATTTAGGCGACCAAACATCCTCAGCAATGGATTTTGGTAGGGGTTTACCGTATGCAAGGGAAAGAGATAAAGGAGGTGTTCCCGGATTAGTAAATCCTTGGGACCCAATCACCAGAGTGCCGCGTGGAATTAACCCTGAAGACCATGGTAGGTGGAAAAGAGAAGACGAGGCACGACGAGTAGATGAGGAACCCCCAAAAAGAGATGAACCAAAGGGAGGAAAAAAACCTAGGGGAAAGGGTGGTGCTGGTAGAGGTTTTGGCGGTCCTAGAAGCGGTGATGAAATAGACGATGACAAGGGGAGGAGAAGCGATAATTTTGAATGTCATCCACCAATGCCACCTAATGATAATAATTATAATTATCATCGAGTGCCTATTGTTAGCAAAAACACCGACGGTAGCTTAAGAGAATGCAGTAAAATCCTAAGAGTTCCTAAACCTCCTAAACTTCCTAATAGGGATGATATGGTAGCCGGAAGTCGATGGTTCGTGCAATGGATGGACGTAGCTGAAGCCTGGAACACACACTATTATATAGATTACTGGAGTACGCTAGGACTTGCGGGGTGGATAGGAGGTTGCACGGTTCACGTTAAAGGGGAAAGCAACACATATACAAGGGGAATAGGAAACTCTCGGATAACGGGGAGTCGATACACAGAGCGCTCTAAAGGTGGATATTTACACAGGTTTGGCATGGTTTCACAAACAATGCTTAATGGTGAAATATTAAACGAAACAAACCATGATTTAAATACTGGAGGATTGTGGTATATTACGCCCGGCTGCGTGATAGATATTTGGCGAGAGCCACGTCCACGCCTTCAAGGAATTAATAGATATGGAGTTAATACGTCATGGGATAATTGTGCTGGTGTCGCTTWTAGTTCTATTAGTAGTAACAGAACTATAATATATGAAAATCCAGGCTCCAATTTGTATGTAGGAGTAGAGGCTTTTATAGACGCGATTAATTCCTCATCGAGAACAACTATATATAAAAATGAATGCGAGGGGCAAGAGTGGATCCTAAGCCATGTAACTTATATTGTTGCTCCCGTTATAGTATGCGACGTAACACCGTTTCCCGGCAAAACTAATTATTGCTGGTATGCAGAAGAACCGACATGGTTAGAGCCTGATATTAATTTAGATACTGATATTAGAGAGGTGACAATACCAGATATGAATGAAGAATGCTGCGGGATGATTAGAAGGATTTACGAGTTCCTAGACCCTGAATCATTCCCGGCTGAAATGCCTGAAAAAATAACGGTTAATGCTGATAATCCAGAGAACAGAATTAAACGAATAAATACATTGCCAGAATGGTTAATGTACAGATTTGACATCGATGATGAAAGATGGGGTGAATTTGAGGTTAAAGTAGAGATTGATGACGTAAATTTGATGACCAAAGAACAGGAACACGCGGAAATCAAATTACCTAACTTAGCTGAGGCGATAGCGGAAATATTCGGGATGGTAATGGAGATAGCTATTAGTCACCAAGTGACCCAAAACGCTGTTTTAACCTGTTTACATGAAGCAGGTTTGGCGCACGCGGCAGCCTTTAAAGCTGGTAGGGAAGTCTCGGAAATATTAGATTATTTAGGATTTGAAACCGAGGAAAAATACGAGAAACTAAAAACAGCGTTTACTCCAGAAGCTGATAATTTTGAGGAACTACTAGAACCTAACGAAAGTAAAGTTAAAATCACTAATCAAAAGAACGCAAAAGAAACACTACAGACAGCCTTAAATCAAATAAAGGAAATATTCTCAATAGTTAGAGCGCAAGGTACTTTACAAGTTAATGGTAATGACCCGTCAAAAGACATATTAGCCGATTTAACTAGGTTATATGATTCAATG
>NZ_PKGG01000512.1:0-634 GCF_046480465.1 Arthrospira sp. PCC 8006 | reverse complement strand
ACATCAAAATTTAATCCCAGAATCGCGGTTATTTCTTTTAACACTTCCGAGGATAAATTAGATCCAGTAGATATGGTATCTTGGTCTTTAGGTAAAATACATTTCTGGTCTAGCTGGGAAATAAAAAATTCACAAACTGGTATATATAATGATGGTTTATTAGTTTCTTTAGCCGTTTTCAGTTGTTCTTTCATAGCTAAGGCTAAAAAATTGCTAGAAATCTCCTGATAGGTTAACTCTTGTCGCCTAACATACTCTACATAATAGTTAGATGCTGACTTGACAAAACCTTCCCAGTGGGAATAAAGGATACATATAGCACTGCGAACTAATACTTGATGTTTGGGTTGCGAAAAACTTTTAGTTTCTACCAAAGATTTAATAGCTGACAATTCTCGCTTACGCCAAGCCAAATCCTCACCTAGCTTATCAATTAATTGTTCCGTAGTTCGGATTTTCATCAACCCAAAAATACCTTTCTACCAAGAGCAATTAAATGAGGTAAGCGCCTAGCTGCATTAACTCCGGCTCCCGACCATTTTTCATAAATAGGATCTGACCAAATTGTTTTAATGCGATCGCATATTTCACCCGGGGTCGGTAGTTTTTCATAGTTATATCCCATTCCCAGTGC
>NZ_PKGG01000358.1:0-3307 GCF_046480465.1 Arthrospira sp. PCC 8006 | reverse complement strand
CTTTGAGAGGGTAAAGGGAAAAAGTCTGGGAGAAGAAACCGGATTTCTACTAGCATCTGTTGTTTATTCACAAATATTTAACAAAGAAACCCGGTTTCTCAGTGGCGGGGATGGGGTAAAATCCCGATGGTATCCCCTACCCGGTGCGCGGCTATGGATGAACAGCGATCGCAGGCTTATCTCTCCCTGATTCAAGAACGGATGAATCGCTGCCAAGCCCTAGATTTACCCGTTATGAATCCTACCTATTTTATCACGGAGGTTGATTATGAAGGTTGATTTACCGACGGAACAACAAGTTATCAAAGAGGGGCTAAAAATCCTATCCGCTCACATGGCTCCTGTCAAATTTGCGAGATTTGTTGTGGCTTGTCAACTGGGGGAAGGGGATTATTTGTTGAGTAAAGATGAGATATTTGCGGATGAAACAGTGGATAGTTTATATGAGAAGGTTCGAGCTTTTGAGCAGGGAAAAACTTGAGGTAGCGTTTACAAAAAAGAATCGCTCGATATCAATCTCCAGTTACGCCTTGGGGAGGCGATCGCCTGAGTTTCGACCCCTGTCCGCCCGGAGTGGTAACGTTGAAGGGGGACGATAATCTCTATCGAATTCGCAGGGGTGATTATGGTGTGGTTTAGGGAATTACGGTTATCTGGAGTTGCTGGATGAGGGATTTGTGCAGGCGTGTGAGTTGTTGGTAGCTAATGTGTAGGGGGTTGGATGGTTGCGGTATATTTAGATGTGTGTTGTCTCAATCGCCCCTTTGATGACTGGACGCAGGAACGGGTTCGGCTAGAGGGAGACTCAGTTTTAACGATTCTGGAACGAGTTCGCACGGGAGAATGGCAACTCATTTCGAGTGAAGCGATCGCAGTGGAACYGGAAAAAATGCGAAATCTGGAGAAAAAAACGAGCATCCTTAGTCTTTTGGCGTTAGCAAGCCAGATGCAAGAAATTAATCCGACGGTGGAGGAACGTTCACAACAATTAGAAGGGTTTGGGTTTGGGCTGTTCGATTCTTTTCATCTGGCTTGTGCTGAAGCGGCTGGGGCAGATATTTTTCTTTCTACTGATGATCGCCTGCTCAAAACGGCTCGCAGGTACGCATCTCAATTAAAGGTTGCTATTAGCAATCCGGTGGTTTGGTTGATTCAGGTTTTCCAAGAGTAATAATCAGGAGTTATGGATGATGAATGCAGTAGAGTTAAGAGAAAAAGGCTATCAGATTTTAGTCAATCATTTGGGACAGTCTGATGCGATTCGCTTTTTGCAACAAATGGGTTGGGGTCACGGAGATTATACCCAGGAACGGCGTGATGTTTTAGAGTCGGTGACGCGGGAGGAGTTTTTGGAGGATTTACGGAAAATCAGAGGTCTTCAATAACCGGGTTTCTCAGTGGTGGGGATGGGGTAAAATTGGGATGGTATCCCCTACCCGGTGTGTGGCGATGGATGAACCCAGAGTGCAGGCGTATCTCTCCCTGATTCAAGAACTCCTCGACTGTCCAGATGAAGTCGGTGAGGAATGACGGATTTCCTCGTGGATAGTAATAGGATTCTGGAGGGGGTAAGGGAAGATTACCCGGCGATCGCATCTCCAAATTAACTCGGCTGTACCTTGAACTCAATGACTTAGGAAAAAAAGTGATGAAAGGGATTCAATTTGTTGTGAATGAAGCTGGAGAAAAACAGGCTGTATTAATTGATTTGGCTCAGTGGGGTGAGTTATGGGAAGATTTCTATGATGTGTTGGTGGCTCATACTCGTGAGGATGAGGAAGAGGTGTCTTGGGAGGAGTTAAAACAAGACATTCAGGCAGAAGCAAATGGCAAATGAAGGGTATGCTGTCCGGTTTAAGAAGTCGGCGGCTAAGGAATCGCTCGATATCAATCTCTAGTTACGCCTTGGGGAGGCGATCGATAGCCTGAGTTTCGACCCCCGTCCGCCCGGAGTGGTAAAGTTGAAGGAGGACGAGAATCTCTATCGAATTCGCAGCGGAGATTATCGTGTGGTTTAGGGAATTGATGATTCCGAAAGGGTGGTTCGGATTGTGCGCGTGAGGCATCGTCGGGATGTCTATCGGAGTTGATTTAAGGATGCCGAATCGTATCAAGTTACAATGGGGTTAGATGGGATGTGTTTTAACAGACTGTAGCTCAATGGTGCAGGTCAAATTCCTAAAACGGCTGGTGGGGTCAAAGAAAGCGAGTTTCTAGCCAAGTCTCTGTTTCTTCACAAAGATTTAATAAAGCAACCCGGTTTCTCAGTTGCGGGGATGGGGTAAAATCGGGATGGTATCCCCTACCCGGTGTGTGGCTATGCATGAACAGCGATTGCCCTAAATTAGACCCCAACACCACTTTACCGAACTTACTCAAAGACCGCCTAGTGTGGGAAATTTTCACTCAATTCAAACACCGATGGAGGATGATTGGTCCGTCCTTAAGAAGGCAGTGTAGTCTGTAGTGTCAGATTTAATCCCCAATTACTCACCACCGCAAAAGCAATTCTCATTATGGAAATTTTGCTCAAGCTTATTGAGAACAGTCTCAAGAGTGCTTCTTGAAAGCCCCATTCCTTCGTTCAAGATTTGGCATCTTGTCCAAGATGCTGGTCAAAATGAGAATTGCTGGCCACCGCAACTGGCCGTTGACAATGCCAGTGATCCATGATAGAATTCGGTAATTTGGGGCATACATATATAGTTTTCAAGGATTTGTGGTCATGCACCTCAATCTCATCCCCTCTCGCCTGGATCCAAATTTAGGTTTTTCTTGAGATMTAGTCGTTTCATTTGCTTAACAACTATTAGGGGTGCCTTTGTTAAGCCTTTTAAGCAACACGAGGTAATCAGCATGACTGAAAGTTCATCAGACAAGCTCAACCAACTGTAGAGCGAAATGTTCGTGCTTCTTCAAAAAGAAGAAAAAATGCTTCATGWAACTGAAAGGCTTCTGGCAAAAGCAAAAAAAATGATAGATCCGAGGAATGAATTTAATAAATGGCTTAAATCTTCGGAGGGAAAGGATTGGAAAAACAAGCAATTTGAGTATCAAAGCGGCAAGTGTGCTTACTGTGGTGAGACACTCAGATTTGCTGATGCTGAAGTCCATCATGTACTTTCATTGAAAGAAGGTGGAAAAACTGCTAATAAACCAGAAAATTTTAAATTGCTACATCCAAACTGCAATCGTAAAATTGGAAGTAAATTTGTTAATTTTGATTGAGGTACTAGAGGATTGAATCATGACAAGCAAAACAGAATTAATCAAACAAGTTGCCGAGAAGATTAGCTGGACTCAAGCT
>NZ_PKGG01000237.1:0-7400 GCF_046480465.1 Arthrospira sp. PCC 8006 | reverse complement strand
GTGGAGGATATTTCTTCTGGCCCGATAAAATTGAGAGCCTTAGACATAGCAATAAACACCTCAGTTTCCACCCTTGGGGGAACATTTTGTTGTTTGAGCCATTCGGAGAAGGAATATTTATCCATCTGTTMGACATAATTTTGGCCTTGAATCATGGCAGGAATTAGTCCCAAGCCAAACCTAATTTTTTCAGGCCAGGTAAGCATATCATTATTGCGAAGAATAGCGACTATGCCATTAACGGGGGCTGGAATATCGGGAAAATCGAACCGAGAGTAAGTCCCCGGCTGATCTGGTTGGTTAAAGATCATGGTGTGTTCTTTCCACTGCAACCGATCCTCAATGTCCAACTCCTTGAACAATTGGAGCATATTAGGATAGGCCCCAAAAAAGATATCAGTCCCGTTTCGTACCAATCCCCGTCCTCATCTTTCCAAGCGGCCACTTTGCCACCGAGAACATCTCGTCTTTCCAAGACAATGGGGGTATAACCCATATCGGTTAGGTATTTGGCACAACTTAGGCCAGCCAAACCCGCCCCAGCGATCGCAACTCGCATTGACAACCCTTTCAATAACTTGCTTATATTTCGTTCTCATTATAGGTTACATCTCGTAACATTCTGTCGATAAAATTAGAATCTCCCCCCATTTAGGGCGACAACGATGGGAAGCGATAAAATTAGAAAAGATCTACTAGCCACACCAACAAGACAAGGAGAACACCAACGAATGGGTAGAGTAGTCGGCATTGACCTGGGAACAACCAACTCTGTTGTAGCGGTCATGGAGGGCGGTAAACCCGTCGTGATTGCCAATTCTGAGGGGATGCGGACAACACCCTCTGTCGTTGGCTTTACCAAAGAGGGAGAAAGGATTGTCGGACAAATGGCTAGGCGGCAGGCTGTTTTAAATCCTCAGAATACGTTTTATAATGTGAAGCGATTAATTGGGTCGAGATATGCGGACCTAACMCCGGCCTCAAAACGGGTCCCGTATACTATGCGTCGAGACGACAATGGTAATATCCGCCTCAAATGTCCTCGACTGAAGCGAGATTTCGCACCGGAAGAGATTTCGTCTATGGTATTGCGGAAATTAGCCGAGGAGGCGACTAGATATCTGGGGGAGGAGGTGACTGGGGCGGTAATTACTGTGCYGGCCTATTTTAATGATTCTCAGAGACAGGCGACCCGAGACGCTGGGAAAATTGCCGGATTAGAGGTAAAACGGATTCTCAATGAGCCGACGGCGGCTTCCCTAGCCTATGGACTACAAAAGCAGGATTTTGGGACTATTCTGGTATTTGACCTAGGGGGGGGAACTTTTGATGTGTCGGTGTTAGAAGTGGGAGATGGGGTATTTGAGGTTAAGTCCACTAGCGGGGATACCCAACTGGGGGGGAATGATTTTGACCAAAAAATTGTCGATTGGTTAGCTGAGAAGTTTCTGGAAGAACAGGGAATGGATCTCCGACGCGATCGCCAAGCCCTTCAGCGCCTGACAGAAGCGGCTGAGAAGGCTAAAATCGAACTATCTGGGGTGGGGGTAACTGACATCAATTTACCCTTCATTGCGGCGGATGCTGACGGACCGAAACACCTAGAAACTAGACTTTCTCGGGGAGAGTTTGAGGGATTATGTGCTGATCTGATTCAACGGTTGCGCCGTCCGGTTAAACAGGCTTTGGTTGATGCCCAAATTTCACCTAGCCAGATCGATGAGGTGGTATTGGTAGGGGGTGCAAGCCGGATGCCCATTGTTAAGCAGTTGGTGCGTAGCCTAATTGACCTTGAGCCTAATCAGGGGGTTAATCCTGATGAGGTGGTGGCTGTGGGGGCTGCTATTCAGGCGGGCATTTTGGGGGGTGAAGTGCGCGATATCCTGCTATTGGATGTTACCCCCCTATCGGTGGGATTGGAAACTATTGGGGGGGTGATGAAAAAACTCATACCCCGCAATACTACTATCCCGGTGAGGCGATCGGATATTTTCTCGACTTCGGAGAATAATCAAACCTTGGTGGAAATTCATATCCTCCAGGGAGAAAGGGAGTTAGCTAAGGATAATAAGTCTCTGGGACGGTTTAAGCTGACGGGTATTCCACCAGCGCCTAGGGGTGTGCCTCAAGTACAGGTGGCTTTTGATGTTGATGCTAATGGTATCCTCCTGGTGACGGCTTTGGATAAAACCACTGGTCGGGAACAAAGCATTACTATTCAGGGTGCTTCTACTCTGTCTCAGGAGGAAGTTAATCAGATGATTCGGGAAGCCGAAGAGTTTGCAGACCAGGACCGGCTGCTACGGGAAAGGGTAGAAAAACGCAATCGCGCTCAGGCTTTGACTTATCAGGCGGAAAGACAGTTAAGGGAGGTAGCCCTAGATTATGGGATGCAGTTTGCTCAACGTCAACGGGGCCGTATTGAGACTTTAATTAGGGCGCTGCGCGATAGTCTGGAAAGAAATGACGATCGCGGTATTGATCAAATTGGGGCGGATCTGCAAGATGCGCTATATGATTTGACTCGCGAGGTGTCTGTTTTTGCCGTTGATGATGATGATGATGATCTGTTTGGATCGATTCGTCGGACTTTTGGAGGTGGCGATCGCCGTATCCGTGACCCCTATAATATGCCTCCGGCTACTGGCTATTCCCGTTACGATAACATGGGAACGGGAACTGGTCGCCCTGGTCAAAAATATTATCCCCAAAGTAATGATTGGGATGATGATGATGACGATTGGCTCTAATGGTGGGCTGTTTACGGTAATAGGGGAGGCTGTGGCGTGGGGTTCTCTCACCAGGCTTCCCCCGGTTTTGGTGGTTCGCTGCTCCCTTTTCTGAGATGCTGTTACTGCTCAGTTTATATTGTGATTCAATTATGCAAAATTTTCGGAATTATTATCAGATTTTAGGGGTTTCGAGAGATGCTTCTATTGATGAGATTAAAAAGGTCTATCGCCGTTTGGCTAGACAATATCATCCTGACTTGAATCCGGGGGATAAGGAAGCAGAAGAGAAGTTTAAGGATATTGGTGAGGCTTATCATATTCTCTCGGATATCGAAAAGCGATCGCAGTATGATGAGTACAGCAAGTTTTGGAAACAAAAGGGGTTTGCAAGTCCGAAAAAATCCCCGGTGAGTGGCTTTAAAACCTGGGGAGGTCGGGTGGCTCGTGGTCGCACCCAAACTCAAACTTCTGAGGTGGATTTTGAGCAATATGCGGATTTTAATAGTTTTATTGATCAACTGATTGGACGGCGGCGGGAAGTGCGGACTGTCACTAATGATACACCCCGTGTGACTTCTTCTGACCCTTATACATCCCCTAATAGTAGGGTAATCCACCGGGTTCCGGTTCGGGAAAATCGACGCAATATTGAGGCGAGGTTGACTTTACCTCTGGAAAAGGCTTACACTGGAGGACCCGAAAGGATCCGCCTGGAAGATGGGCGATCGCTTGAGGTGAATATGCCGCCGGGAATGTTTACTGGTCAACGTATTCGCCTGAAAAATTTGGGCATTCAAGGGGGGGATTTATTCCTGAAAATTACGGTAAAACCCCACGAGTTTTTTAGGCTGGAAGAGTCTAATATTATTTGTGAGGTTCCGGTAACTCCCAGCGAGGCTACCCTAGGGGGAGAAATAGAAGTTCCGACTCTTGATGGTTGGGTGAAAATTAAACTCCCAGCCGGGGTGGTTTCGGGTCAATGTCTGAGACTGGCTAATAAAGGCTATCCTAACGAAAATGGCGATCGGGGTGATCAGTTGGTGGAAATTCAAATTGTCGCACCTAAACAGATCACCTCCGAGGAGAGGGAATTATACGAGAAACTCCGGGAAATGGAAACTTTTAATCCCCGTGAGGATCTCCCGGTTTAGCCACCACCAACAATGGTGACAATTTCTAGGATATCACCTGTTCCCATGGTGGTGGTTTCCCAAAATTGTCGGTGGAGAATTTCGCCATTATACTCCACGGCTACCAAACGGGGATTTAACCCCAAATCTGCTAAAAATTTAGGTAAGCTGGTGTCTGGGGCGCAAGTTTGCGCTTCTCCGTTAACTTTTAGGGTGATGGTGCGATCGCTCATATTTCCCCATGCCAATATTATCAATTACCAATTCTAGCCCGGTTTCTCCCCTAATAATTAATAATTATCGGCGGTGGGGCGGGTTTATTAATATCGTCGTGGGGATGGATAATTGACGGCGGAACCCGCCCCCACAATTAAATAATTATCGGCGGTGGGGTGGGTTTATTAATATCGTCGTGGGGATGGATAATTGACGGCGGAACCCGCCCCTACAATTAATAATTATCGGCGGTGGGGCGGGTTTATTAATATCGTCGTGGGGATGGATAATTGACGGCGGAACCCGCCCCTACAAKKAATAATTATCGGCGGTGGGGCGGGTTTATTAATATCSTSGTGGKGATGGATAATTGACGGCGGMASCCGSMGGGWGRRTKTATTAATATCCTGGTGGGGATGGATAATTGACGGCGGAACCCGGAGGGCGGGTTTATTAATATCCTGGTGGGGATGGATAATTGACGGCGGAACCCGCCCCTACAATKAWTAATTATCGGCGGTGGGGCGGGTTTATTAATATCSTSGTGGGGATGGATAATTGACGGYGGAACCCGCCCCTACAATTAATAATTATCGGCGGTGGGGCGGGTTTATTAATATCCTGGTGGGGATGGATAATTGACGGCGGAACCCGCCCCTACAATTAATAATTATCGGCGGTGGGGCGGGTTTATTAATATCCTGGTGGGGATGGATAATTGACGGCGGAACCCGGAGGGCGGGTTTATTAATATCGTSGTGGGGATGGATAATTGACGGCGGAACCCGGAGGGCGGGTTTATTAATTAATATCCTGGTGGGGATGGWTAATTGACGGCGGAACCCGGAGGGCGGGTTTATTAATTAATATCCTGGTGGGGATGGATAATTGACGGCGGAACCCGGAGGGCGGGTTTATTAATATCGTCGTGGGGATGGATAATTGACGGCGGAACCCGCCCCCACAATTAAATAATTATCGGCGGTGGGGTGGGTTTATTAATATCGTCGTGGGGATGGATAATTGACGGCGGAACCTAATTGTTAATTGTTAATTGTCTCGGAAAATTGCCAAGTTTTTGATGATTTCGGAGATACCCTGAATAATTAATAAGACAAAACTCACTATAATTAAGGCTTTAATTGGGTAGCGCGGTAAGCCGCCGGGGTCTGGGGAGACTTCCCGAATTACCCAGGAGTTGGAGACAGCCCCCCAGGAGTAGAAAATAATCATCATGGAAAAGGGAATTAAAAATAAGGCGGTTCCCAATAACTCAACTAGGGCTTTTTGCTTAACATTTAACCGACTTTGAATGACATCAACCCGCACATGGCTATGGTGTTTTAGGGTATAAGCAGCACCTACTAAAAAGATGATATCAAAAATATACCACTGGGTTTCTAACAGGGCATTAGAACTTAAATTTTGACCGATCGCTCTACCGACATACCTACCAATTACATTCCAGGTTCCTACTGCGATCATCACTAGGGCTAACCAGGAAACCACCCGCCCTAAATACTCATTCATTCGGTCAATCAATTGGGATACAATTAGGAGTTTATCCACGTTTTAACTCTCATTTATACCGGGGTTGACAAGCTCTGTACATTTATGATAATATATGGACAGTTACATAATGAAAATCTGTGCCTAAAATCTGAAATTGTCACTATTCCCATTATGTAAAAGTATAGCACGGGGTGGCGCACAAAGCAAGAGACCCCCCAGAAAAAAAAATTTTTCGCAACAAAACTTAATTTTTTTTACAAAACTTAACATAATCTGGGGGGTAGAGAATTTCAGTGAAAGGTGATCGTTTTTGGGGTGGAGTTGGGAATGCTAGGATATAGGGTGAGGTGTAATCCTCCCTAAGCCTATAACCCTCGAACCGAGTTGGTGAATGTGATCGATCGCACAAAAAAAGGCGATCGCCAATTCACAATTAACTCAATCGATTTGTCATAATAGAAAAAGAGTTACCCTAGTTCCCCCATTACGGGGGTAGCGAGGGTATTTAGTGGTCTAGTTGTGGGTAATAATACCGCAGCTATGAGTGTATTTATATTTATGTCAGCTTATTATTTGTCAGCGCGTGTATTCAGTTAAACTCTAAGGTCAGGAAGTCGTCTTATGCACAATGAGCATAATAACAGAAAGCCTAAGTCACCTATTCGATTATGGTTGGCAGAAATCCGGAAGTTGGGAAACCGGGCGATCCGAGGCTTGAAGCGATCGCTCCTGGGAAACTGGGTTAATATGAATAGGGGCGATCGCCAAAAAGTGGCGGGGTTTGTGTTGCCGACAGTAACCATGGTGATGTTAGTGGTGGTGCTGTTAACGGTGGCGATCGCATTCCGAGCCTTAGACCGGGCGAGGTTTGCCCAAAATGTGCGGGTTAACCAGGAAGTTCTGTTAGCGGCGACACCGGGGTTAGAACGCGCCAAAGCCAAACTTACTCAAGCGTTTGATCAGTCCGGGGTAGCAACCCCTGCAGAAAGTCAGTTATTGCGCATATTAGGGGCAGAGGATTACACTTTTGCCCGTGAAGAACGACTGACCCTAGAGTTTGATGTAAATGGCAATGGCACTATAGATGATGTGGTGGATATAGATGATCAGGATGGCCCTAGACCACCTCGGGAAAGGATAGATACTGCCTGGGGATTCACAGAAGATTTGAATGATGACGGCGACCCAGACAGATACAATATTTATGGAATTTTCTTCCTGGAACCAAGGCGCGAGCAGGCGAGAACTCCCGTAAATGCTAGAGGTAATACCATACCTAGGATAGATTCACCTTTTAACACCAACCCTGATTGTGAGCAAGGCCAGGGAACCTTTGCTCGTGGGGCGGATGGTGGGGGCTGGGAGACACTAGAGAATAACCGAGTCAAGCCGTTTTTTATCTACTCTACCAGTATACCCGTGAGTGGTAGGGGTTTTGCGGCTGTGGAAATGCAGCAAGATAGACGAGCAGTTCCTATTGTTAATAATGCTGTAGTCTATGAAGGTGATATTGACATAACTCCCGGTCAAGATCTTGAGTTAAACGGCCGGATTATGGTAAATGGCAACCTGTTTACCAATAATAGGGTTAAATATCGTCAGGTGAGCAGCCCCAACTCTTGCTTTTATGAAATGGAAAACAGCAAGATTTTAATAGGTGGAAACTTTGGTACAKGTACTGCTGATAGTAATTCCATTGGAGGGGGTAACGCGACTTTAGACCTATTCCGACCAAATGGCGCACCAACGGGAGTCGATTGGGGTAACAACCATTTATCGGTAAATAGAGCGCCCAACCAGGTGAGTTACA
>NZ_PKGG01000677.1:0-231 GCF_046480465.1 Arthrospira sp. PCC 8006 | reverse complement strand
AAACTTAACCCGATAGACTTTTGACGACTCGCATTAATTTCGCTCAGATAATTAGCCGTAGCCCGGACTGCGCCATTTTCACTGGCGATCGCCATTAATCGTTCACGATCATTTCCAACAACCTTAAATGTAGGTTCTCCCGTAGAAGTATTGCGCGGTCCACAAGGAACCCTATTTGGGAAAAACACTACAGCTGGGGCCTTTAACATTACCACACGAAGACCTAGATTT
>NZ_PKGG01000461.1:0-1264 GCF_046480465.1 Arthrospira sp. PCC 8006 | reverse complement strand
AAGATTTCGGCGATCGCTTCCGAAGCATAACCCAGGTTATTCAAACGTAGGACAATGTTTCGCGTGATTTCTTCGCGACCTTCCTGGCGACCTTCCTGGCGACCTTCCTGGCGACCTTCCTGGCGACCTTCCTGGCGACCTTCCTGGCGACCTTCTAGGCGACCTTCCTGGCGACCTTCTAGGCGACCTTCTAGGCGACCTTCCTGGAGACCTTCCGTAAAGGCTTCTTGATAGAAACGAGTTTGTTTTAAATCAGTTAATCCTAACATTCTAGCAATCTCCTCGCGACTAGCTTGGGGTAGTTTATAGACTACAATAGTTTCGATTAAATCAATGATATCGCGTCTCAGGGGGGCTGGTGGGAGTATTTGTTGAGCTTGTTCAATCAGTTGTTGGGCTGATGCTATAGCTACAGACTCCGATGCGACTACTAACTTAATGATACCTACCCCTAAGCCGTTTTCGCCTTCCAACTCGTCTAGGTAAATGCGGGTCACTGCTTCGGAGTTGAGAATTTGGCTGAAGTGTTGAGACTTTTCGCGCTCTGTGTTACGGTTAGGGTAAATAACTACAACTCTCCAGGGGTAAGGGGGTTGATACTGTCGCAAATATAGGAAAAGTTCCGCAAAAATCCGATAGTACAGGTCATCGTCCGGTTGAAATTGTACTTCCGTCAGATAAAAGGGTTGGTTAGGGTTGTCGGTACTGGGGAAGAATAACCCATCTAAGCGAAAGGCGAGTTGTTTGACTTCTAGATTGGTGAATTGATATTGATCAGCTTCTGTGGGAGGAAGGTTCAGCAGTTCAAAGAAGCTGCGCGGGTATTGTTGGAAGATGCGGTAAAATATGCTATCGGTTTTCACTGGCTTATGATGAGATTGGTGATCGGAAATTCATTGAACCCTGGAAAATGGGTTGATATGACTCTAATAATGCTATAGTAGCACCTACTGATTGATAGAAACGAGTTTGTTTTAAATCAGTTAATCCTAACATTCTAGCAATCTCCTCGCGACTAGCTTGGGGTAGTTTATAGACTACAATAGTTTCGATTAAATCAATGATATCGCGTCTCAGGGGGGCTGGTGGGAGTATTTGTTGAGCTTGTTCAATCAGTTGTTGGGCTGATGCTATAGCTACAGACTCCGATGCGACTACTAACTTAATGATACCTACCCCTAAGCCGTTTTCGCCTTCCAACTCGTCTAGGTAAATGCGGGTCACTGCTTCGGAGTTGAGAATTTGGCTAAAGTGTTGAGACTTT
>NZ_PKGG01000302.1:0-4884 GCF_046480465.1 Arthrospira sp. PCC 8006 | reverse complement strand
GGGGTTAAACTGAGGATTAATCCGTTGTAGTCGTCTGGGGTTAGGTTCAGTAGCAGTGAAAACCTGATCAGCGGTTTCGGCTTTTTCCGCCTTGGCTTCGATTGCTAATTCTTCTGGTTCCTGAGAAAAGCTGACAGTTTGATAGGAATAGGTGGGTTGAGACTGTTGAGCGTGGTACTCGTTTCGCAGTCGCTCAATCTCAGTTCTCAGGCGATCGCTATAGAGTCTACTGCTGCTGTGGCGGCGATTGAGAGGGGTAAGCCTTCTCTCCTCAGCATCAGCAAGACTAAATTCCCCATTACTACTGGGTTGGGACTCACCACTAGTTGATAGATCCTTTCGTGAAGCTGTAGTTGAGTTATCAGTATAGTTAGACTCTATGACAGGGGTTTGTTGACTGAGTTCAGAGAGTTTTCTGGGCCAGATGCGATCGCCACCATCATTTGATGTACCCAAGCGATCGCCCACCACTTTCAGGCCCACCGGTTTGGTGATATCGCCAGATATTTGGGACGGGAGAACTGTAGGAGTCACAGTTTGACTCAAGCGTAGTCTAACAGAAGCTCCCGGAGTATTGTCGCCAGTAGATGCTCTGTGGCTAGGAGTAGTAGTTTGGGTTCTTCCCAAATCAACTCTGGAGTTGTTTAAGTTGTGATCTGCTGTGTAACTATCTCTTGGAGATGTCAGATAGTTATTCAAACGTTTAGGAATCCTCAGTTCTTGATCAACCTTAATCAAGTGAGGGTCAGTCAAATTATTAGATCTAATCACATCATTCACTGAGACCCCGTGAGCTTCAGCAATGCGATCGATAGTGTCTCCTGAGCTGACCTTATAGACCACCGAAACCGACTGATTGGGGTCAGAGTCAATCACCAACGTACCCGGAACCCGATTAAAGGAACTGATGTCAGTTTCCCTAATTGTCTCCCTCACCGCGTTGCTAACCTGGGAAGGTTGAGAAAAACGAGGGCTAGGGGCAGTATTTTCCGTAACATCAGAGCTAGATCTATAGGAGTCTGAACCGCTAAGGCTATTTCCCCCCACCCTTTCGATGGTGTCAAACTGATTGGGGAAAGGTTTGTCTTCAGATTTTGATAAAGACGGTTCCGAGACAACCACAGACCCTGGCTGGGCTTGCTCTTGGGCTTGAGTCTCGTTTTCCTGATGGTCAATAACTGCTGCTGGTTCTACTGGGGTTGTCGAACCCATAGACCTAGAATTAGATTCTGTCAGGTTTCGCAGAATGGATGGTTGCCAATCTGATGAATCAGATACTGAGTCGCCGTTTTGATTAAATGCAGCTTGATTAGAAGAAGACTGCATGGCTTTGGTGCTATCGGCTGTTAGTGACTCAGTAGCAGCACTACCCCCTTCGGGAAACAGAAGACCTGATGCAATCGCTAAACCCAAGAACGCAGCAGAGGTTTTTACCCGGCTCCGACTGGGGACTGTGACCTGTTGTGTAGTTTCCAAGTTCATATCTGTCTCATTGGCACCCGTAACAACAGGTTGATTGTTGTGTGGAACTGTTCCTTTCAAAGAACGACCTCCTATGGAGAAGCGCTTAAACTGTACCTTGGGGCTGGTTTTCCTCAGTTATCTGTATTTAACACGGCTTTAAGCAGAACCTGCGATTACAGTAACTGATAAGTGATATTTATCATGCTGATTACATGAGGCCAACCACTGCCAGCCATATTGATTAGGTCAGATTACCTTGCTTTTTGAATTTCGACAAGCCACCTTTACCCATCAATTACCCCAAGTTTGAGAGTGTGAGTTAACTATCTAGCAATTCCCTTTATGTCATAGATAAAAGACAGTTGGCAGGAAATGCAGATTGGGAATCCGCTGATCCCGAATCAAACTTTACACCATCTACCTCAAAAAACACAATGGCTTGGGAACCATGTTTTGTGGTTTCCCAACTTTAGCACAGTAGTGTTAAGAATATACTCAAGTAGCCAACAACTTGATATATCAATCCTTACGCCGACTTTACCCTCTCACCCAGACATCCTTGGATTTATCACGAAAATCTATCAGAAGACATAGAGCTACTCCTCCAGTAGTATATAATCAAAACTTATGTTTAGACCGTGGGGGTTAAGCCAGCAAACCTAGTTGTCGGCGGGCTTCAAACAATCCTACAGCGGCACTAACGGAGAGGTTCAGGCTGCGGACATTGGGTTGAGACATGGGGATGTAGACGGTAGCTTGACAGAGGGCTAGAACTTCTGGAGGGAGCCCTTCTGTCTCGCTACCAAACAGCAGCCAATCATTTTCCTGAAATGGAAAGGACACATAATTCTGTTTTCCACGGGCGCTAAATCCGACCCAGCGGCCCCCTAATGGTTGGTGAAAGGCTCGGAAATCCTCTATATGGGTATGGTATTTCAGGGGCACATAGGGCCAGTAGTCTAGTCCGGCCCGTTTCAGATAGCGATCGCTAATTTCAAATCCCAGGGGACCCACCAGATGCAATGGTGTTTGGGTAGCCGCGCAGGTGCGGGCAATATTCCCTGTATTTTGGGGGATTTGAGGATTAACTAGAACGAGTTGGGGCATAGTCGATCGCATGAAATAGCCAGGAATTTAGCTGCCAGAAGTCAATACTATATCATTCCCAACTTCTGAGGGGAAAGCCACATTTCTATAGCTTTTTTTTATATTTCCTCCCCGGCTGGGGACATAAGATATATTAATAGGTCTTTTGCATCAACCCACTAGGTAACCAGTAATTGACATAATTTATCTTCAAGTTCCTGTTCCTGTTCATAAGCATCAGCGATCGCCTTTTTGATAATACTGCGGGTATCCATGCCACTTTCATACTGTTTAAGCCACTGTCCGGCGCTGTTTCCCTCCCGCAGAATCTTTTTGAGGGGAGACAGAAAACAGCTAAAACCGCGCTGTTTAGCCAGTGGCCACACTTCTGCATAGAGATTTTCGATCCAATCGCGGGCTAAAATACTACTGCCATCTTTCCAGTGTCTCAGGTTAGCGTCCAGACTCCGGTGGGCGACTGCTTCCTCATTAGCATCTGCGATCGCCACTAATTCCTGATTGCGGGTGTTGGCTGGTAGGCTACTCAATTCCAGGGGGTCTAGGTTGGGGGTCTCCATCAGTTGCCATAACCTCGCCTCTAGGAGGGCTGTAGTCGCCAGCAAGGCTATGGGATTCACTATTAGGTCACAAATCCTTAATTCCAGGCGATTGAGGCTGTAGGGGCGACGGACACCGTTAGGACGCACCGAACACCACAGGTGTCGCACATTTCTCATAGTTCCAGCTTCGAGTTGTTCATTAGTCCACTGGATATAATGAGAATGACTTTCAAACAGGGGAACGTGGCGGGGAGTTTTGGGGAACAAATGCCACCTATGGGAGTGATAGCCCGTGGGTTTACCGTCCAAAAAGGGAGAGGAGGCGCTGAGGGCTAGGTACAATGGCGCTTCTACTCGCACTAGGCGCACCGCACGCATTAGCACTTCCGGATCATCAATACCGATGTTAATATGGATGCTGGCGGTAACTACATCAGTTCCGTAGGTTTCCTGAATGTAGGCATGATAGGGGTTGTTGGGGTCAGAACGGTAAAAGCGCCGACTGTCGCCCAGAGACAGGGTGCTACCTGGTATAATGGTGTAGTTGCCAAGTTGGTGCAGGTATTGTCGCAATTGTTGCCGAGGTTTTACTAAAGCGCAAAGGGAGCGATCGTAACTGCAAATTGGGGCGGTTATATACTCCACATTACGAGTATCTGGTTCTCGGACAAACCCATCAAGATTTTTGACTATCTTATCGGAAAAACCTACTATATCCCCTTGGGGTGTACCCGTGTACATTTCCACTTCAAAGCCTTTGGGTAGTAACACTTTTGTGCCTCACTTAATTTAGATTAACGTAAACTAGGATAGAGTCTAGGGAGTGAGTGTTAACTAGATTCTAGCATTGATTCGGAGTTCCAAGGAAAAATACTTTCCGATTCGGAAAAGTTAAAAATATAGTCATAATCAAATTCGAGGGCATGGATATGTCTAGTTACCGAAAAGCCACAGTCAACAATTTGGTCAGTGGTAAAAGTGGCCATGATTAAAGCCATCAGTTTGGCATGACTTACCTCCGGTGCTTTCACAAAATAATCCCGTTTGGCAAAAAAGACTTTTTCATCTTTAGGCACAACCAGGCGATTAAGGCGGTGAGCATATTGGATAGGTTTAATATATTTTTTGATGAATTCATCCTGATTTTTTTGCAATCTCGCTAGTCTTTCGTGTTGTTGCCAACTCATTTTGAACATAATTTTAATCAATTCAAAGCCGACAATATAATTAAAAACGTTCTCTTTTTCTTTGGTGCTGACTACTAATTTTAAAGCTGATTCCAAGTAGATATCTGGCTGACATCTAGCATCTTGGGCGGAGTGTATATAGAACTGACGGATATATTTTCTGAGGACGACTTCCGTTAAGGGTGTAGTGACTTTAAACCAGTTAAAGTATCTTTGAATGCGATTAATTGAGTCGATATCTTCCAGTAATTTAGACACTAAGCCATCGGCGGTATAATCATCTAAAAATTGTGCTTGCTTTTCGGGTTGGGAAGCACAGAATATATAACATAAAGATAGTAAATAGCGTCGTTGTTCCCAAGGCAAACTTTCCGCCCATTGTTGGGCTTCGGGAGGTAGTTTATCAAATAAAATGTTATTTTTGAGAGGGGCTAAAATGTCAGCATTTGATTCGGGTTTCATAGTAGTTGTATCCCACTGTCTGGTTTTTGATATTAGCTGACAGCAATTTAACGGCACTGCATCACTGGAGACATTGTTACCATGTTAACAGGGGCGATCGCCATTTACAAACCATCCGCAACTGG
>NZ_PKGG01000261.1:0-6554 GCF_046480465.1 Arthrospira sp. PCC 8006 | reverse complement strand
TATCCTCAAGTTGTCCGGGTCTTAGATTATGCGATCGCCGAAAAATCCCGGCGACTAAAAACCGAACAACAGCGGCGCTTTCAGCAATGGGGCGCACCCTTTACCCAAATCCGTTGGTGTGATTTAGATGAAATTGCCAACCATTCAATTACTGGCTGTTTTTTCTCCAACGAATTAATCGACGCTTTCCCGGTGCATTTAGTCACCCGCCAGGATAATCAATTACAGGAAATTTATGTAACCACTACCGGGAAATCTCCTAATTTTCAACTAGCAGAAGTAGTCGGGGAACTTTCCACCCCCCAACTGGCTGACTATTTTCGGCTAGTCGTATTGATTTATTATCCGATGCTTACCCCGAAGGTTACCGGACTGAGGTTAATCTAGCCGCTTTAGAGTGGATGGAAACTGTCGCTAGGAAGTTGCAGCGGGGATTTGTGCTAACTATTGATTATGGCTATAGTGCCGATCGCCTTTATAGTCCGACCCGCCGGGAAGGAACCCTACAATGTTACTATCAACATCGCCATCATAATGACCCCTATATCTACATAGGTCAACAGGATATAACCGCCCATGTGGATTTTACCGCTTTACAACAAAAAGGGCGATCGCTCGGACTCCAAACCATCGGCTTTACCCAACAGGCTTTATTTTTGATGGCTTTGGGATTAGGCGATCGTATAGCCACCGTTTCCGAAAGCCCAAAAATTTCCCAAGTATTACGGCGGCGGGAGGCTTTACATTCCCTCATTGACCCCATGGGATTAGGTAACTTTGGGGTTCTGATCCAGGGTACTTTCTCCCATGATGTAAAACTCAGGGGGTTAACTTCACCTCAATGGTAGAAAATCGTGCCTTATCGAGCTACTCTCACTCACTCAAAATTAGCCCCGCCTCCCAAAATCCGATCTAATCCACAACAGTAAATTTTTAATCATTTTTGGTCTATAGCTAACAATATTTTATGCTCTGGAGCTAATTTTCCTAAAGTCATAAAGCCCTTGTAAACCTTATGTAAAGATAGTGTAAATCCGTAGAAACACCGAAGAAATAATGGGTCATCTCCTGTATAATAATTACTATATTAAAACACGATTCCCTCGTGTTTAGTGCTTAGTTAAATTTATATTTTTGGAGGACGGAAATGAAAGTTAGATTTTTAAATATCGCCACAGCCACAGTGTTAGCCACTGGCTTAGTGTCCACCCTAGCACCCAATGCCATGGCTCAACCTGGCAACCCCGCTGTTTGTCAAGATAATATTTTTGGTGGTTTGTTTGAAGAGTGTCGGCAAGTATCTGGTGGACCCGCTGGAAATGACAATGCTACTCGCATTGCAGCCCTATTTGAAAAAGAAGTAGTTAGCGATTACAAAGTTAATGCCAGCAGTGGTTCTACCGAGTTTTTCACAATCACCAGCACTGGTGAAGGTGTCGGAACCCTGGACCTCCTAGATCCCGCACTGGCTAATAAAACCTTTGCCTTTGTGATTAAAGGTGGTAACGGCTATGCAGCTTATATGTTCAACGGTATTAGCCAACTAAGTAATTTAAGCTGGTCTACTGGTGGCCCTGGTCTGTCTCACGCCACTCTGTATGTGTTCGACACCCCGACTACTCCCGGAACACAAGTTCCTGAACCTGTAACCCTGTTAGGTTTAGTGGCTCTTGGTGGTATGATGGTTGGTCAAAAAGCCATCTCTCGCAAAAGCTAGATAAACTAGGATATCTACTGAGCTTCAAAAACTAGGGATAATAACCCGGTGGTATGGTCTTTAAGGCTAATTGCCGGGTTGTCTCATGTTCCGGTTTCTTCTGTTTTCTGTGGAGAGTCAGACTCTGGGGGTTAAGTTCACGGGAATCATAGAAAATTCGACTATAGTTAGTTAGTATAACTAGAATTTCCGCAATTAAAGAAGTTTAAATAAACCGATAATATCTATTAGCGTCAATTATTGACCATATTACATCTATAAATGATAAGATTTGATGGCGGATACTTTACTTAACAAAAACTTAAAGTAAATGTGAGCATTATGTAAAGATCCTGTAAATCAGTGCAAACACTGAGGACGGCTCTGGTAGTGTTGGGTATAATGGTGAACAGATAGGGAAACAAGCGCCATGTTTCCAGCCTAGTCCAACCTAGATTTTTGGAGAGCCAAGATGAAAGTTAAATTATTAAATATAGTAACTGCCGCAGTTTTAGCCACTGGCTTAGTGTCCACCTTTGCACCGGATGCCATGGCCCAAAGACCTGCCAACCCTGGCAACTCTGGCGGCGGTGGCAACTCTGGCGGTGGCAACTCTGGCGGTGGCAACTCTGGCGGTGGCAACTCTGGCGGTGGCAACTCTGGCGGTGGTGGCGGTGGCAACGTTACGACTTGCCAAGACAATTTGTTTGCGGGATTAACTTACGTCTGCCAAGATAGTTCTGGAAATGACAATGTTTCTGCCATTGAATCTATGTTTGGTAAAACAGTAATCGATGGTTTTAGACTAGACGACTACAAAGTTGATGACAGCAGTGGTTCTAACGCCTTTTTCACCATCACCAGCGCTCGTGATGATGATCCCGAAGCTGCTGAAGGTGTCGGAACCATGACCTTTTTCGATGATAGCCTCAAAGATTCTAACTTTGCCTTTGTGCTTAAAGGTGGTAACGGTTTTGCGGCTTATCTGTTTAACGGGATCGACCAATTAAATGATTTAAACTGGGAAACAGGAGGACCTGGCTTGTCTCACGCGACTCTGTATGTGTTTGATACCTCCAGCAGCAACGGCAGAACAGAAATTCCCGAACCGGGAACCCTGTTAGGTTTGGTAGCCCTTGGTGGTGTGATGATTGGTCAAAAAGCCATCTCTCGCAAAAGCTAGACATTAGGTCTAGTAGGAACAATACTATTGTTCCAGCCACCTGGCTTGACTACGATAGAATCTTTACTCAGCTTCCAAAACTAGGCGATAGATTAAATATCAGGGTTAATTATATTTGTATTCGCCAAATCACTTGTCACATTAAGGCTGTGTAGGGTCGGGTTCTGAGATTGGTTTTCGGTTCCGAGGGGGTTTTGTAAACGGACCCCCACAGCAAAAAATAGGCATCTACTAAAAATCACTAGGTATATATTCATATTGGCGTACCAACCCGGTAGTGAGTCTGTGGGACATCATTACCGGGTTTTTGACTGTTTCTGATTAGCAAATAGCGCTATAATCGCTACATACTGTGCTGAGTGTGTAACGATCGCAATGGAAGTGGCAGACATTAAACGAGAAATAGAATTGTTGGCAGACCGCCTGGGTAAAACCCAGGAGTATCTTTGACGTACCAGCGATTGAAGCTAAAATTCAAGACTTAGAACAATTAGCGGCCCAACCGAACTTTTGGGATGATCAAACCCAGGCGCAAAAGACTCTCCAGACTTTGAGTGACCTTAAATCGGTTTTGCAACAACAGCAAGACTGGCGAAAGACGCTGGAAGATACTGGGGCGATCGCAGAGTTACTAGAGTTAGAGGACGATGAGTCCCTACGACAGGAGGCTGAGTCTAATGTAGTCCATCTCGGTCGGGATATCGATCGCTGGGAATTACAACAACTCCTATCGGGTCCCTACGATCGCAGTGGGGCGGTTTTGACGATTAACGCTGGAGCGGGGGGTACAGATGCCCAAGACTGGGCGGAAATGCTATTAAGAATGTACACCCGTTGGGGGGAAGCCCAAGGCTATAAGGTCCACCTGGCGGAACTTTCCGAAGGAGACGAGGCGGGGATTAAATCTGCTACTTTGGAAATGGAGGGACCCTACGCCTATGGCTATTTAAAGGCGGAAAAGGGAACCCATCGCCTGGTCAGAATTTCCCCATTTAACGCCAATGGTAAACGCCAGACCAGTTTCGCGGGAGTGGAAATCATGCCGATTCTGGATGAAGGGGCTATAAATTTAGATATCCCGGAAAAGGACCTGGAAATTACCACGTCTCGCGCTGGGGGAAAGGGTGGTCAGAATGTTAATAAGGTGGAAACAGCAGTCCGCATAGTTCATATTCCGACGGGGATAGCGGTTCGTTGTACCCAGGAACGTAGCCAACTACAAAACCGGGAAAAGGCTATGGCTTTACTGAAAGCTAAGTTATTGGTAGTGGCGCAGGAACAAAGGGCGCAGGCGATCGCAGAAATTCGCGGCGACCTGGTAGAGGCGGCTTGGGGAAATCAAATCCGCAACTATGTATTTCATCCCTATCAGATGGTTAAAGATTTGCGGACGGGTGAGGAAACCACGGCTATTAATGATGTGATGAATGGTGAATTGGATGGGTTTATTCAAGCCTATCTACGCCAAGAAAATCAGGTAATTGATAATCAGTCTGCTTAGTAAATGAGGAGTTACGGGAGGGGTTAATTAATAGTTAATTACTAATTATTATGGACTGCCTCCCGCTGCCTTTTAGGGGATAGTTTCCATGTCCAAAGTTTATACTACACAGGAACTGCTACGCATTTTACAAGATGAGAAAAAGGCTTGTCTAAATGGTAAACGCCTGAATTTAAAGGCGACTCCTGGGGTGGGAAATCCGGTGATTGATCACTTTTTGAAACCTGATGCTATTCAGAAGTTTACCGCCTATCAAGATTTTAAGGCGGCGGTTCATGAATATCAACGGGAAAATCAGGTGTCTGGGATTGTGTGGCGACAGATACAAGTGGCAGAAATTATCCTAGATTATCCGATGATTGGAGAACAACTAATTGCTTTACCTGAAGATTTGGAAATTCTCAAACAGGCTAAGGATAGGTTGATTGATTTCTGGTATCGGGTGACGGAAAATATGGATTTATATTTGAGTCTTAATGGGGGGAAAAATCACCGCCAAATAAAGGGTTCTGATATAGATGCGATCGCCCAAAGGACAGAGTGGGCTTGTGTTTGGAAGTGGGAAAAATCCCATTTCTTGGAGATGTTGTTACAATTGGGTTGGGGACAGCCAGGAGAAGCCTCGGATCGGCGTGGATGGCCGGATTCTGGTAGTGAATATATACACGCTGTGCGATCGGGTAAATTACCTATTTGCTAATTCATGATCAGCGGTATCGGGCTATGATAGCTATAATAAATAATAGACTTTAATGGTTAGGTGATGTTATGAATTATACTCCATCAGTTTCTCAAACAATTCTCCCAACTTTGGAAAATGGCGATCGCTTATCGATGGTAGAATTTGAGCGTCGCTATAGTTTGCTACCGGATATAAAAAAGGCTGAATTAGTGGAAGGAGTCGTTTATATGACATCCCCTGTTAGAGTCCGACAACACGGAAAACCTCATAGTGATGTTATTGGTTGGCTGGTTTTCTACCGCAGTTTTACACCTAACATTATGGTTTGTGACAACACCAGTGTTCGCCTAGACATGGATAATGAACCCCAACCAGACGCTTTATTGCGTATGGAAGAGGCGGCGGGGGGACAGTCGCGCATTAGTGAGGATGATTATATAGAAGGACCGCCAGAATTGATTGTAGAAATTGCAGCCAGTAGCGCCTCAAAAGACCTCCACGATAAGCTACACGCCTATCGCCGTAATGGTGTAAGGGAATATTTAGTCTGGCTGGTTGATGGGTCAGAATTTCGCTGGTATGTACTCTTTGAAGGACGCTATCAGCTACAACAGATAGATGAGTCGGGTTGTCTGAAAAGTCAATTTTTCCCAGGTTTATGGTTAGATGTCAATGCACTATTATCGGGTAATATGGCACAGGTTTTAGCTAAGTTACAGGAAGGAATAGCTACCTCAGAATATCAGGAATTTGTACAAAGATTGTCAATCAATCCCTAACATGGCGGAAGTGGCTGGAAAGGCGATCGCGGATAGCTATAATAAATAATAAACTTTAATGGTTAGGTGATGTTATGAATTATACTCCATCAGTTTCTCAAACAATTCTCCCAACTTTGGAAAATGGCGATCGCTTATCGATGGTAGAATTTGAGCGTCGCTATAGTTTGCTACCGGATATAAAAAAGGCTGAATTAGTGGAAGGAGTCGTTTATATGACATCCCCTGTTAGAGTCCGACAACACGCCGACCCTCACGCCAAAATCATCACTTGGTTACAAGTTTATGCAGCTTCTACACCAGAGACTCAAGTGGCGGATAACGCAAGTGTTCGCCTAGACATGGATAATGAACCCCAACCAGACGCTTTATTGCGTATGGAAGAGGCGGCGGGGGGACAGTCGCGCATTAGTGAGGATGATTATATAGAAGGACCGCCAGAATTGATTGTAGAAATTGCAGCCAGTAGCGCCTCAAAAGACCTCCACGATAAGCTACACGCCTATCGCCGTAATGGTGTAAGGGAATATTTAGTCTGGCTGGTTGATGGGTCAGAATTTCGCTGGTATGTACTCTTTGAAGGACGCTATCAGCTACAACAGATAGATGAGTCGGGTTGTCTGAAAAGTCAATTTTTCCCAGGTTTATGGTTAGACGTCAATGCGCTATTATCAGGTAATATGGCACAGGTTTTAGCTAAGTTACAGGAAGGA
>NZ_PKGG01000375.1:0-2903 GCF_046480465.1 Arthrospira sp. PCC 8006 | reverse complement strand
TCTATTGCAGTGGGATATCCTAATGAACAATACTAGCGAAATATTCCATATTTTTGAATCATCAGATTCTCAGAATTTCATGCCCCCACTGGGATTAAGTGGGGTAGAAGGAGACCCAGTAGCAGTACAGATGTCCGCGCCGCCAGAGTTCGGGTGGACGCGCCTTTTGGGAAACAGTGAGGATGACGAGGCTAATGCCCTGACCACCGGTAGTGATGGCTCGATTTACGTCGCGGGCTATACTTATGGCGACCTAGGCGGACAAACCAATAGTAGTGGTGCTAATGCCTTTATCAGCAGGTTCCAGCCTGATGGCACTAAAGCCTGGACGCGCCTGTTGGGAAGCAGTGAGGGTGACGGGGCTCGTGCTCTGACCACCGGTAGTGATGGCTCGATTTATGTGGCGGGCTGGACTTRKGGCGACCTAGATGGACAAACCAATAGTGGTCTTTCTGATGCCTTTATCAGCAGGTTCCAGCCTGATGGCACTCAAGACTGGACGCGCCTGTTGGGAACCAGTGGTGGGGACTAKGCTAGTGCCTTGACCACCGGTAGTGATRGCTCGATTTATGTGGSGGGCTGGACTTCGGGCGACCTAGATGGACAAACCAATAATGGTGGGTTAGATGCCTTTATCAGTAGGTTGATAATAGATGGTACTGACACACCGGGGAGACCAGAAATTCATCAAGTCATTAATTTCGAGAGTTTCCCGCCTCAAATTACGGGAGTTTTGCCAGGGGAGAATCAAGGCTCGATTACTCAACCTGTGCCTAATCAATGGTTTGGTAGTGACCAGAATGATGTAATTATCGGGACGGCATCTGATGAAACTTTGCTGGGTTTTCAAGGTGATGATTTGCTCCAGGTTTCCCAGGGARATAATACTCTGTTTGGYGGTCAGGGTAATGATATCCTAGTTGCTGGGGAGGGGGATGATATSYTATTGGGAAATAAGGATGATGATATCCTATTTRGAGGCGACGGTAATGATTCTATTTATGGTGGTCAGGGGAATGATACGTTGGTAGCAGGTAATGGTAATCAGATTTTGTTTGGAGACCAGGGTAATGATATCCTATTTGGAGGTGCAAAAGGTGCGGATACTCTGGTGGGAGGGGAGGGAAATGATACTTTGGTGATGCTTCCGGGAGAAGGTTACAGCATAGTAACTGACTTTCAGGTAAATCAGGATATGGTGGTTTTGCTCGGTAGGAATGATGACTATGAAATTGGGTCAATACCCAACGGATTTAATGATGGTACTGCTATTTATGAAGCTGGTTCTGACCAACTTGTGGGTATCCTGGAAGGGGTTACTAATGTGAGTTTAGAAGATGATAATATCTTCGGTTGGGCGTAGGTGATGGTTGGGCGGCTTTCGGTTTAGGTACTTGGTTATGAGATGGGCTGTAAAATGCGATCGCCTTTATGCTCCCCAAACCTATATATATATCTGCACAGTTTCCCAGAAGTAGGTTGGGTGTAGCGCAGCGAAACCCAACGCCACGATGGTTTTATCAACCAGTCAAATTGACAGGGGGTTGAGTTGCACCCAACTACTATTGTTGATGGATTGACTATCTGAATAAACCCATATATATRTCTTCACAKTTTCCCAGAAGTAGGTTGGGTGTAGCGCAGCGAAACCCAACGCCACCATGGTTTTCCCCACCAGTCAAATTGACAGGGGGTTGGGTTGCACCCAACCTACTATTGTTGATGGATTGACTATCTGGATAAACCCATATATATGTCTTCACAGTTTCCCAGAAGTAGGTTGTGTGTAGCGCAGCGAAACCCAACGCCACGATGGTTTTATCAACCAGTCAAATTGACAGGGGGTTGAGTTACTAATAGGTCAACCTGGTTGACTATCTGAATCAACCCATATATATGTCTTCACATTTTCCCAGAAGTAGGTTGGGTGTAGCGCAGCGAAACCCAACGCCACGATGGTTTTACCCACAGCGTGAAATTGACAGGGGGTTGTGTTGCACCCAACTACTATTGTTGATGGATTGACTATCTGAATAAACCCATATATATRTCTTCACAKTTTCCCAGAAGTAGGTTGGGTGTAGCGCAGCGAAACCCAACGCCACCATGGTTTTCCCCACCAGTCAAATTGACAGGGGGTTGAGTTGCACCCAACCTACTATTGTTGATGGATTGACTATCTGAATAAACCCATATATATGTCGGCACGGATTCCCATTCTTTAATGGTAAGTCAAGTTCCGGTATTTGTAAAGAGAAAAACTGAGATTTTTAGAATATTTTTAGGATTGGCTAAGCTGGTGATTGGGAGCGGGTTTATGGAGTTCCGGGAAAGGGTGCGATCGCCTTTTTTAACAATTAAACACTTGACATTATTTTGGCAAAAAAGTACAATATTTATCAGTAAACAATATTCAACATAATGTCGCCGCTATGATTGATGTGAAATGGGCTTCTGTTTCCCCAATCACTGGCTAGGCAAACTTAGCCAAATTTCATAAATTTCTGACTAGGAAAAGCTTCAGGAGGTTAATTATGCCGTATATAACCATCAATCTGGCGGATAGAGACGGAGATGACTTTACCCAAAATTTACTGCAAAATTGGAATTATGAGGTGATCGGAACAGAGGCTAATAATGTTATTCTTTTGGGTGGAGGTTTCGATGTAGTATATGGAATAGCTGGCAATAATACCATTGCCGGAGGCTTAGATGATGATATCCTTTATGGAGGTAGCGGAAATGATATAATCGCCGGAAACGATGGGAATGATATCCTAGATGGTGGTAGTGGAAGTAATATCCTAGCTGGTGGTAGGGGTAATGATATTTACCGTGTTTCCCTGGGTTCCAATACTGGAGGAACTATTATTAATGATGGGGGGACTCACCTAAGCCCATTG
>NZ_PKGG01000554.1:0-447 GCF_046480465.1 Arthrospira sp. PCC 8006 | reverse complement strand
CCAGAGTTCCCGGAGGGTCCTCTGGCGGGTCAGCAGCAGCCAACTAGGTTTTCCACAAGACAGTTCTTTTTGCAAAAGCTTTCCACTTTCGTTTTCGGATATGGGAGCAGATTCTACCGGATGTATGGACAACCGATGGGAATGGAGTATAGAACCCCAAACAGGTTGGTCGCTAGACTCAGGAGGTTTCGACCAAAAAAGTATCCATTTGACTTTTGATGAAATCGAAACCTATACCGTTAGCTTGCTAAAAATAAATGCTTGCGACAGCGCTACCACCGATACCACCTTTAATATCATTGGGCAACCTTTTGTCGTGGCGCCCCCATCATTGGATTATTGCGGTCCCACTCGTATTGATTTTTGGCAGGATTCTATCCATAGACCCGCCTTTTTTGATAGCTTAAGTACGTTGGATTACTTGTGGACAGTAAATCCACCAACGGG
>NZ_PKGG01000553.1:0-447 GCF_046480465.1 Arthrospira sp. PCC 8006 | reverse complement strand
TGGGAGGCGGTGGTTTTTTGGCTGGAGCGGGTTCGGTTCGCCATATTAATCCTAGAAGGATAACACCAATCAGAACAGCTTCCATATCTTGAAATTCCTCACAAAATGACGATGGAGAGTACCTGCTACCCACAGGCTATGCGATCAAGAAACCCAGTTTCTCTGGGAAAACGGTGGGGCGGGTTTATCAAAACCTGGGTGGGGAATTGATAATTGACGGCAAAACCCGCCCCTACAATGAATAATTAATAATTAATAATTATCACCCTGGTAGGGTGCGTCAGAGGGATAACATATCGGGTTAACGGCTAATTTGGTTCATCTGACGCACCACCCATATCGTGGTCAAGAAACCCAGTTTCTCAGGGAAAACGGTGGGGCGGGTTTATCAAAACCTGGGTGGGGAATTGATAATTGACGGCAAAACCCGCCGCTACAATTAATAAT
>NZ_PKGG01000381.1:0-2828 GCF_046480465.1 Arthrospira sp. PCC 8006 | reverse complement strand
TGTTTTTCTGCAAATGGGGTTGGGATGCSAATTTCTGCCAATTTAGCAATTACTTCCGATAAATTAATCGTGCCAATAGTTACATTTTCAATCAGGTTAGTTATTTGCTCGCTACCGCTTTCTTGATTGAGAAATGCGAGGATTGCAGAGGCATCCATGATGACATTACTCATGGATTGATTCTTGGCGGCGTTCTTGCATCAGTTCTTCTGCTAGGTGGCGATTTTTAGCATAGTGTTTCACTATCGTTTGAGCGCGGGTGAGGGGGTTGGGGGACTGAGTGGAGAGGGAGGAAGAACTTTGCTGTTGATTGAGTATTTTGAAATGTTCGATCATGGTGTGGATTTGCTGGATTTGTGCTGGGGTGAGTCCGGTGAGATCAATGGTTGTGTTCATTTTTGGGCTGGGGGCTAGGGTTGGCTGATATTTGAGCTGTTTTGGAGACTTATGCCAATTTATCCTATTCTTGCTAAATGCCGAGAAACCGGGTTTCTATGAACGAAAATTTCGGTGAGGATATTTCTTTTTCAAATAATCAGCGATCGCCTTTTTGCGACTAGCCCATTCTGATAAATTAGGTGGTGCATCTTCTAACAAATGTATCGCTTGCTGAACACCGTTCTCCCCTACGAAAATCTGTAGCACGACGTTTGAAAAATAGTATTAATTTGAATTAATGAAGGTTTAGCAGATTGCCGCTAGAGGAAATTGTGTTTAGAATCTCTTGCTCTTCCTGTTGGGTATGATATAAATCCCAACGCAGTTGAAGATTCAGCCAAAAATCCGGTGACATATCAAAGAATTTAGCCAACCGCAAAGCTGTACTGGGAGTGATTCCTCGCCGCCGGTTGATAATCTCATTGACTCGCTGATAAGGTACATGAATCGCATCAGCTAAGTTTCGTTGTGTCAGTTCCATCGGCTTCAGAAACTCTTCTAAAAGCATTTCACCGGGATGGGTGGGGGGGCGATGAGTGGGAATACGAACCATTATGAATTACTCTGTAAGTGATGTTAGTGATAATCGACGATTTCAACCTGGTTAGGACTTTGGTCACTCCAGACAAAGCAAATGCGATATTGTGCATTAATGCGGATGCTGTATTGACCATTACGGCTACCGGATAGAGCTTCCAGGCGATTACCGGGGGGTATKCTTAGCTCTTCGAGGGTTGTGACAGAATCAAGTTGATCTAGTTTGCGCTGGGCTACTTTCCACAGGGTTTCTGGACAAGTCTTGCGAGCAGCTTTGGTGTTTTCACCGTTAAAGATGTCTTCGGTGGCTGTGTCTTTGAATGAGACTATCATGGTAGCATGATAGCACGGTTGTCATGCTATAGCGAAAAATTAGTTTAATGGGGGGAAGCCTTTTAGCGGCGCTTCTAGGGGGTCATCGTTCCAAATTGTGCAACCATTGCAGGATATTGGCAATCAAATCCGGGTCGCTTTCTAGGAATTGCGGTAATCGGCACTCAGGGAGGCGATCGCCTACAACCTGCTTTTTTGAGGGCGGTGTAGATTTGCAGGGGCGGGGTTGCTAGGGTCGCTCAAGCGGCTACCGTCGATGCCAATGACTTGGCGGCGCAGTTGGGCGGGGAATGGTTAATCTGTATCATTACCCTCCTTAACGCCTTCAAAGGGATTGCACAGTGTTAACTCAGGCACTCGTTTACCGATCCCACTCCTGACGCATTGTGTCGAGATGAGCCAGCATTTTTTCTCGCTTATCTTTTAGCAATCCCTTAGCTTTGGCAACTTTGGCATAATCCCGTTGCCACATCGACACTACTGAAGCCGGGACATCCACGGTAATAAACTCTTCATTCTGGTCAATTAAATACTGCTTGGGAATTTTGATGATGGGCATCGTTTTTTTCCTTGAATGCTTACTCTAAGTTTTACCCGTTCATCGTTCCAAATTGTGCAACCATTGAAGGATATTGGCAATCAAATCCGGGTCGCTTTCTAGGAATTGCGGTAATCGGCACTCCGGGAGGCGATCGCCTACAACCACGGCAATGGGCGGATGGCTAAACCGGGCGAGTTGATTGAGTACCGCCCTATCAAACCCTTGGGGGGGTGGATCAGTGGGTGCTTCGTAGAGGATGAGGGCGATCGTGATTTCCCCCTTTGGTGGGTTTCGGTGGCGAGGGGTTGGGTATATAGCATTCCTAAATCAGTTATGGAATGGACCCTCACCCCCAACCCCTCTCCCGTTCTGGGAGAGGGGAGCTAAAAATGTTACAAATCATTTAGGATTGCTATAGCCACAGCAAAACCCAACATTTTACCGTTCACTAAGTGACTGATTCTTGATATCAAAAAACCCTAATCCTGCTCAACAGCCCGCAGTTTCGCTTGCGCTGCCCCAAAAAAATCTGGATCAGATCGACTATTGGCGAAAGGGATCCAGATTTATGTTGTCCTTATAACAGGTGATCTGTCAGTTGTATTTTAGAAAAACGAACAGTGGTTACAGTCACATGAACAATATTGGACTCGCTGACATCCGCGCTCGCCACAGCCAGAAGCTGAGTCAAAAAATAAATTTGACCTAAAGTCCATATCCACTTCTATTTCCACAACATTGCCAAAGTTTTTGAGATTAATATCAGGAGGAAATTCTGAGGCAATTTTCGATGATTTTTCACGCGAGTAATTTGTGTATTTTGAGGTTTTCATTTTGTGTTAATTCTCCTTAGAATTACTAGAATTTACAAAAAGCTTTTGACTTAATACATAACGACCTATTTCCCGAATAGAGTTGCAGTCTGACTTATCATCAATTCGTCTATCTGGACAGTCTCCTGCACATTGATACTTGCAAA
>NZ_PKGG01000487.1:0-851 GCF_046480465.1 Arthrospira sp. PCC 8006 | reverse complement strand
GCCGTTTTTCTCCTAACAAATTAGCCGCTATTTGGGAAATATAGTCACCATCCAACTRCGCTGCTTCATGTAAATCGGGTTTAAATTCGATCGCTTTTTCCCAAGAGAATATCGCACCGCGCAAATCCCCATTTACCAATCGTTGGCATCCATCGTTAAACCATGACTCAGCATCAGCCGGGAGAGAGTCAGTCGAAGTTGGGGGTTGGTTGTGGGGTGGGGTAACTGGTGGGGTATTAGTTTCTCTGGGGGGAGGTTTTGGCCGTGTTTCTCCTAACAAATTAGCCGCTATTTGGGAAATATAGTCACCATCCAACTGCGCTAATAATAACAACTGCCGGGAGATTTCCGCATCTTTAGGGTTAGGGTGAAACCGGGGAGACCATTCCTCCCATCGGCTTTTCGTCACCCGGTATTCATTGCGACGCAGCCAACGCCTCACCTGGTCTCCTTTCCAACCCTGACCCACCTTAGTCAGCAATTGTCGAAATAACCATTCATATTCATCGTCTGGGAGTCGGGGAGGGTTTGACCTCGGCGGTGGCGGGGGGTCCACCCACTCCATAAACTTATCCCAAACTTGGGTCAACCATCGACGAAATCGACCCATCAGGCGCATCAGTTGGTTAAACATAAGCAGTTATCCAGGGTGTCAAACCATCAAACCCCCTGTCCGCTACTGAGGGGTCATCACTATTTTAATCCTTTTTTACCGGTTTCCGCCTCCTCCACCCACCCCAGCCACCTGTCAAAAATTAATTTCCCCTAACCCCTTTTTTTTATCGCTCATCTGTGTTATAATCAATTCTGGCAAATAAGCGGACGTGGCGGAATTGGTAGACGCGCTAGAT
>NZ_PKGG01000388.1:0-2580 GCF_046480465.1 Arthrospira sp. PCC 8006 | reverse complement strand
ACTAGAAATTAAACCAGAAAAAACTCGAATTTGTCACACACTCAATCCTATTGAGTATAACGGCAAGATTGAGGAACCGGGGTTTAATTTTCTATGATTCAATATCAGGCAATATCCGGTAGGAAAATATAAATCTGGGAAAACAGGGGGAAGAGGAAGCCGATTAATCGGTCACAAAACCCATATTAAACCCAGTAAAAAAGCAGTTAAAGCCCAAATTGAAGTGATAAAGGGTGTAATAAAACAACATAAAACTGCACCCCAACCAGCTCTGATAAGTAGACTAAACTCAATTATAAGGSGATGGKCAAACTACTAYTCAGKRGTAGTCTCAACAGAGACCTTCAATAAGCTAGATAATACAATCTGGCAAATGYTAAGGGCATGGACAGTATCAAGATGCGGAAAGGTAAGCCAAGAAAAGCTAAGGAATTACTTCAGAAATGGAACAGTTAAACTTAGCAATGGGAAAGAAAGACATGAAACTTGGTCGTTCCAAACCAAAGATGGGTTACATCTATACAAACACAACTGGACTCCAATTGTCAGACATACCTTAATACGCCCTGACGCAACACCATACGACGGAAATTGGACYTACTGGGCAACCAGGAAAGGACAAGCAATCGACACGCCAATTAGGGTAGCAAAACTACTCAAAAAACCAAAAGGTAGATGTACCTGGTGTGGGGAATTCTTTACCCCATCAGATTTAATTGAAATAGACCACATTGTACCTAGAAGCCAAGGCGGAAAGGATGACTACAAGAATCTTCAATTATTACACCGACATTGTCACGACGATAAAACAGCTCTTGATGAAGAGATGATGCTGTACTCTTAACAAGGAGACGGTCAAACTAGGAGCCGTATGAGGTGAAAGTCTCATGTACGGTTCTGCTGCTGAATGGGAGGGGTAGACCGTGAGGTCTATCTCGACCCCTAATAATTTTTAAATTATCTAAAAATCTCTCAGTTTCTGCTAGAGACATTGGTTCAGCTTAGATTCCAGTGACTATCGGAAATGCGATCGCGTAGCGTGTGCGTAGCACGTATCGCCTTACGGAAATGCGATCGCGTAGCGTGTGCGTAGCACGTATCGCCTTACCTTTAACCCAAGTAGGGGTCGAGAACGGAGTCGCCTCCATCCCCTCCCATTCAAAACCGTGCTTGCGAGTTTCCCAGCACACGGCTCCTGATGTAGATGCCCATTGTCATTGTCACAGAGTTACTACCCCCTGCTTTGTCCTTCTTTGTTCAGAGCTATATGCAGCACGTAGTCTTTCAACTCGCTCTCGCCGTAATACTCCTACTTATTACAGGATTTACATCTACACCGTGGCACGTCTGCTTATCCTTATTATTACATAAGGCATTTGCTTCTTGCAACATCTCTATCCCTCTAGGGGTAGGGGTCGAAAGGGAAGTCGCCTTCCCCAACTCCCATTCAAAACCGTGCTTGATAGTTTCCCATCACACGGCTCCTGATGTGGATACCCTATTTGTCAAAGGAACAGAGTTACTACCCCCTGCTTTGTCCTTCTTTGTTCAGAGCTATATGCAACACGTAGTCTTTCAACTCGCTCTCGCCATTATAYTCCTAATAATCGCAGTATCTATATCCACACCGTGACCTCTGGGCATATCCCAACCATTACAGTTGGGCATTGGCTTTTGGTCACATCCTTCACCCTCTAAGGGTAGGGGTCGAGAGTGAAGTCACCTTCGCGAACTCCCATTCAAAACCGTGCTTGATAGCTTCCCATCACACGGCTCCTGATGTGGACACCCTATTGTTATAGGAATAGGGCTACTACCCCCTGCTTTCGCACTTCCTCCTTCAGAGCTGTATACAACCACGTAGTCTTTCAACTCGCTCTCGTCATAATACTCCTACTGGGCTTAGTATCTATATCCACACCGTGACCTGTGGGCATATCCCCACCATGACAATTGGGCTTTAACTTCTGGTCACATCCTTCACTCTCTAACCATGCGCTTACATTTTTCACTACTGCCTTGTGAATAGCATTACTCACTTGTTTATAGGCAGAGCATTAGAGGGGTTACAACGTTCCGTTTATACGGGCATTCCATCTTTAGATTTGTCCTGTCCACCGGGGTACTTTAAAGGTCTGTGTAGGTAGGTAAAGAAGCCTCCTACTTTTCCCCTTGTTCTTTTGAACGTAGCGTGTCAACCTATTTCGCTACTAGAGAGTTACGATGGTTCAAGCCAGACATTCGGTTTCCCTAATCATGGATGGTTGGCAGTGGTCGCGTCTTGGTAGTAGGTTCTACCTCACGCCTTCCGTTCCCCGCTTCAATCTGACGGGTTATGATTCCTCAAACTGGGGGTGGCTATCGCCGTTACTCTCTACTCATTGTTATGATGGGGTCATAACTTCCCATTCAAAACAGTTTTTTTTATAGCACCAGACAGGAAAGTTAGGACGTATAATGGAGAGGACGAGATGACTAAGAAGACCAAAAATGCCAGCCCCCTATAGTTACGACCTCAGACAAAAAGTTATTGATGCAATTGAACTAGACGGTATGCCCAAAACAGAAGCCAGTCAAGTT
>NZ_PKGG01000029.1:0-35440 GCF_046480465.1 Arthrospira sp. PCC 8006 | reverse complement strand
AGAAGTTCACGACAGMATARGGGTTTCGGGGAGKTTATCCGGTTATAGACACGGGATAACSATTATCTTGAAAATATCACGCCAAATCTGGTTTTGTCAATTACTGTTAGAAACTCCCTCGAAAAATCACTCAATTCCCCATAGTATTTCCGATACATTTAAAGACTCTTCCTGGCGTTAGGGTTAACTGGCGAGTTGAGGGAGGTAAATTCGACAGGTCTGGCTGTAACCTTTTCCGCTAGGGGTATAGAGCGATCGCTTTCCCCCCCCACCTTTCCCTAAATTGGTGTCGCCGCATTCCCTCTCAAACTCCCGTCAATTCCAGAAGTTCACGACAGCATAGGGGTTTCGGGGAGTTTATCCGGTTATAGACACGGGATAACCATTATCTTGAAAATATCACGCCAAATCTGGTTTTGTCAATTACTGTTAGAAACTCCCTCGAAAAATCACTCAATTCCCCATAGTATTTCCGATACATTTAAAGACTCTTCCTGGCGTKAGGGYTAACTGGCGAGTTGAGGGAGGTAAATTTGACAGGTCTGGCTGTAACCTTTTCCGCTAGGGGTATAGAGCGATCGCCTCCTAACTCACACCTTTCCCTAAATTGGTGTCGCCGCATTCCCTCGCAGACTCCCGTCAATTCCAGAAGTTCACGACAGAATCATGGTTTCCGGGAGGTTATCCGCGTATAGACACAAGAAGGCGATTATCTTGAAAATATCACGCCAAATCTGGTTTTGTCAATTACTGTTAGAAACTCCCCTGAAAAATTACTCAATTCCTCGTAGTATTTCCGATACATTTAAAGACTCTTCCTGGCGTTAGGGTTAACTGGCGAGTTGGGGGAGGTAAATTTGACAGGTCTGGCTGTAACCTTTTCCGTTAGGGGTATAGAGCGATCGCCTCCTAACTCACACCTTTCCCTAAATTGGTGTCGCCGCATTCCCTCTCARACTCCCGTCAATTCCAGAAGTTCACGACAGAATCATGGTTTCCGGGAGGTTATCCGGTTATAGATACAGGAAGGCAATTATCTTGAAAATATCACGCCAAATCTGGTTTTGTCAATTACTGTTAGAAACTCCCTCGAAAAATCACTCAATTCCCCATAGTATTTCCGATACATTTAAAGACTCTTCCTGGCGTTAGGGTTAACTGGCGAGTTGRGGGAGGTAAATTTGACAGGTCTGGCTGTAACCTTTTCCGCTAGGGGTATAGAGCGATCGCTTTYCCCCCCCACCTTTCCCTAAATTGGTGTCGCCGCATTCCCTCTCCAACTCCCGTCAATTACAGAAGTTCACGACAGAATCATGGTTTCGGGGAGGTTATCCGCGTATAGACACAAGAAGGCGATTATCTTGAAAATATCACGCCAAATCTGGTTTTGTCAATTACTGTTAGGAAATCGACCGAAAAATGGCTGAATTGTTGAGAAGATTTAAACATGATTTTGACGATTAACGAACATATCAAGAGAGAGATTTAGTAACCATTAACTAAGTTTAGGGAAATGAACGACAATAGTCGCAACATCTGGATGAGTACGAACAATTGTTTCTGGTTCTACCAAGCCGCTTCTGGAGAATCCGAAAGCCTGATTCTGATGACTGCCGGGAGTTAATAATAACAAATCATTAGTTTTGAGCATTCGGGAAACTTTCATAATAAAATTCCCTTGCATTTGTTGAACTGGGGTATCTTTACTGAGACCAAAGGATGAAAGATTTAAATCTACATTTAGGGAATCAGTCACCAGTACCAATAAGTGTAATTTCGCTTTAATTTGTTGAGCGATCGCTTTAGTGATTTCCAGAGTTTGTTGAAATTCCCAAGACCCAATTTCTCCTTGATTGAATACCATAAATACCCTCTCGGTATTTTCCAGAGGCTGAGGAAAGCGGGTAATCAAAATGGGGACAGGTGAACGCCTCATAATCTGATCAATGACGCTACCAAAGAAATTCTCTTGATAAGTTGAATATCCTTTCCAACCGCAGATAATCAGGGTAGCATTGCGTTCGGTGGCGCTACGAACAATTCCCCTGGATATAGCTGCATCAATTCTAGCAATAGATTCAACTTTAACTGTGGCGGCGTGAGCTATCTGTTCAGCCACAGACAATAAACGGTTTTGCTTACTTTTGGTGGCGGCAGAAATCTTGCCACTTTTATCAGAAATAACATTGAGAGGTAATAGAGTGCCTTTAGATTTTTTCACTAGCAAAATCGCCAATTGTAAGAGGTTGTCTTCCGTGCTAGGGTTAGCGACTGGAACTAATACCCGTTCTGACCAACTTTGCTGATTGTCGCTGTCTAATTTTTGTTCTGGTTTGACTAATTTACCCCAACGAGTGACTATCCAGGGAGAAGCAATACAACTAAATAAAATCATGGCAATAATGCCATTAACAGTTAACTCATCTACCAATTCAATATTATAAGCCACGGTAATCGCCGCCAGAGTAGAAGCGGCTTGAGCTAGGGAGAGACCAAAGACAAGCATTTTCTCTGGAAACGGCCAGCCAAAAACTTTACCGGAAACCCAAGCGGCTGCATACTTGCTGATAGATTCTGCGACAATCATGACTATTGCGACTAAAAGAGATTTGGGTTCTTTTATTAAAATGAGGGGGTCAATTAACATCCCCACAGAGATGAGAAAGAAGGGAATAAAGAGGGTATTGCCAATAAACTGAATCCTGTTCATTAATGGACTCAAGTTAGGGATAATGGGAGTCAGAGCAATACCAGCCAAGAAAGCGCCAATAATGGGTTCAATTTCAATGAGTTGCGCTACATAGGAAGCTACTAATAATGTGGCGACAACAAAGGTAAATTCTGCGCCTTCGTCATGACCAAATTTTCGGAAAAACCAGCGGCCTATTTTGGGAACTCCCCAGAGGGATGCGAGGGTATAAATGGTTAAAGCCGGAATTAAAAATAGCCAAAATTCTAGGGTTAAATCACCGCCATGGGCTTTGACGACAACTGCTAAAACTAATAAAGCTAAAACATTGGTAATTAAAGTTCCTCCTAGGGTGGCGGTTACTGAGGAGGCACGCATAATTCCCAGACGGTTTAAGATGGGTAAAGCTAGGAGAGTATGGGAAGCAAAACAAGAGGCGACTAATATGGAGGCTAATACGCTGTAACCGAGTCCCATCATGGCTACTGTTCCCAGTATCATGGGGAATAAAAAGGTTAGCAAACCGAAGCAAAAGGCTGACTTGGCATTTAGTTTGAGGTCGTCTAAGCTGGTTTCTAAGCCTGCTAGAAACATCAAAAATAATAATCCTATAGTCCCCAATAAAATTATGGTATTATCTCTGGCAAGTAGTCCTATACCATGGGGACCAATAATAACTCCGGCTAAGATTAATCCAACAATACCAGGTAATTTGATGCGTTCAAATACTAGGGGAGCAATGAGCATCATCCCCATAATAATTAAGAAAACGGCTACGGGGTCTTGAATTGGTTGTGATAAAATCTGTGCCAGAGGGGTGGTCAGAGTAATCATGGACAAGCTACCTGCGTCTGTATTAATTAAGTATCCCAAATTACCCATGGGTTAGTTCCTGGTAAAATTGCTTAGATTTAGATAAAGGGAGAAAATGCCAAGCCTCCGCCTGTCTCGCCGATCGCCCTAAAAGAGCGGTTCTAAAAGACCCCTTAGAGAGACTATAGACTTATAGCATAATCTGGAGATTCTGACAATCCTATTTTGAGCTTTTGGGATGATACCAGTTAACCCACAGGTTGTTAATTAAATGGGTTCGCCAAATGTGCTAATGTCTGCTACAAATTTAAGGGCAGACATTGATAAGTATAAAAATATGATTCGGCGTTTATTCCTACCTCTCGTGATTCTCTCGTGTTTCTTGTCTATCACCTTCGCCGCCTGTAGCCCCCAGGACGCGCCAACTACTCAAAATGACAAAAACCTTAAACTTCTGTATTGGCAGTCTCCTACCATCCTTAATCCCCACTTAGCGACAGGATTTAAAGACTTTGATGCGGCTAGGTTAGTCTATGAGCCTTTAGCAAGTTATGATGATAGCGATCGCCTGATTCCTATTCTGGCGGCGGAAATTCCCAGTCGAGAAAATGGGGGTGTCGCAGCAGATGGAAAATCGGTAACTTGGAAATTGCGATCGGGTGTCACTTGGTCGGACGGGGAACCTTTCACCGCCAAAGATGTTGTTTTCACTTATAACTTTATTACTAACCCTGATGTAGGTTCATCTAGTGCTGAGGTTTACGCGGGTCTTGAAACTGTGGAAGCCTTAGATGATTACACTATCAAAATTACTTTTAAAAATATTACTCCCGGTTGGTCGGTTCCTTTTACTGGTCAAAGAGGCTTAATTCTGCCAGAACATATTTTTGCTAGTTACAATAACTCTAATATTCGGTCGGCTAGGGCGAATAATCAACCTGTTGGCACGGGACCCTATAAACTGGTAAGTTTTCAACCGGGAGATCTCGCTATTTACGAGGCGAACCCCAATTATTGGGAGCCAGATAAACCGTTTTTTGAAAGAGTAGAAATTAAAGGGGGGGGTGATGCTACCTCAGCAGCTAGGGCTGTTTTACAAACGGGAGATTTTGATTATGCTTTTAATTTACAGGTAGAAGCTCATATTCTCCAACAGTTAGCAGCGGGAGGGAAAGGCAAAATTTTGGCTAATTTTGGGTCCTATGTGGAAAGGATTATGTTTAATTTTACCGACCCTAATCAAGCTACGGAAGATGGAGAGCGTTCTAGTGTTGAATTTCCCCATCCTTTTTTCAGTGATAAACGAGTCCGACAAGCCTTTGATTTGGCTATAGACCGTGATACGATCGCTAATCAACTTTATGGCGAGACAGGTCGTCCTACCGCACAATTAATAGTGATTCCAGCCGCTTATAGGTCGAATCAAATTAACTATAGCCTCGACCTAGAAAAAGCTAACAGTTTGTTAGATGAAGCTGGTTGGAAAGATACTAATAATAATGGTATCCGTGACCGAGATGGATTGGAAATGCGCGTGGTGTTTCAAACATCAGTTAATCCCGTGCGCCAGAAAACTCAAGAAATCGTTAAACAGTCTTTAGAAGCTATGGGGATAAGGGTGGAATTAAAAAGTGTTGATCCTGGTATATTCTTTTCTGGCGACCCCGCTAATACCGACACGATTAATCATTTTTATGCAGACCTACAAATGTTAACTACAGGAAATGAAAGTCCTGACCCAGGTCCTCACATGAAGTGGTGGACTTGTGGGGAAATTTCCCAAAAAGAAAATAATTGGCAACGACCTAATTATGCGCGTTATTGTAACCCTAAATATGACGAAATTTGGCAAAAAGCAACCACGGAACTCGACCCGGAAAAACGAGCCCGATTATTCCGTCAAATGGATGAATTTCTACGGGAAGATGTCGCAGTAATGCCGATTGTGGAACGTGCGACTACTACGGGAATTAGTAATACTTTAACTGGTATTGAACCCTCGCCTTGGGATGCTAATACTTGGGATATTAAAAATTGGCAGCGCCAGTCAATTTAGTTAATATAGCGCTTCTCATCTCTATGAAATACAGCCCTCACCCCAAACCCCTCTCCCTTTCTGGGAGAGGGGTTTTGAAAAGTACCTTATCAGTCCGGGAACTGCTATATCGGATATTTCCTGCTGGTAAAAAGTGGTAAATATCCGGTTTAATTAGACTCAAAAATCTAGTGGGCAGATTGCCAACCCCCAAAAATGCGCGGTTTATACTGGCTGAACCAGTTTTTAAAAACCCTCAAGTGTAATTAAATGCTGACATTGGCTAATTATTCCCCCTCTGGGGGATTGCAAATATTGGCATCAAAAAAGATAATCCCAATATGCTGTCAATGGATAATCTGAATCAAATATCAATGAAACAATTACTCTGGCTTACTGGCTTGATTTTGTTAGCACCTATGGGGTTAGTTGGGTGCGCGCCAGAAACTGAGACCGCTAATGAAATTGTAACCAATGGTGAGGAAGGGGGAACCTTAACCCTAATTGCGGATGCAGAAGATAGAATGCGAGAAGGGTTTGTTAGTAAAGATGGTTGGGAACTTACTTTTAATCATGTTTATGTGACTTTCGATAATATCAGAGCCTACCAAGCACAATCACCCTTTGACCCAGATACTGAGTCTCAGCCGAATGCTATCACGTTTGTTGAGCTTCTCAATTCACCGATGACTGTAGATTTAGTCGGTGGAACAGAAGAGACTCCCATAGTGACGACAGCTATAGCACCCCCAGGACATTACAATGCTCTTTATTGGGAAATGGTGGCGGCTACAGAGGGAGAATTTGCAGGGTCTACGCTGGTTTTGGATGGTACAGCCCAAAGAGATGGTCGCACTATCAATTTTGCGATCGCTTTAGATAAACCCGTAGCTCATTTTTGCGGTGAGTATGTCGGAGATGAACGTAAAGGGTTTTTAGAAACTAATGGGGTGGCTGAATTAGAAACAACTTTTCACTTTGACCACTTTTTTGGTCGCTCTGACCGTCCCATTGACCAGTCTCCCAATGATGAGGCTATTGGTTTCCAGCCTTTTGCTAATATCGCTGATGGGGATGCTGTTAATGTTACCAGCCAAGAACTTCAACAGCTTTTGACTGAGGAGGAATATAATACTCTCGTATTTTCTGTGACGGAATTAGGTCATGTTGGAGAAGGTCATTGTCGCATTGAGCCACTTTAATTAGCTACAGGGACACACTAGATCAGGATATGATTAACCTGATTAATGGTGTTGTCCCTAGCTTCAGTTAATCACTAACCTCTAGCTGTTGAATTTCTCAGAGGCTTGTTTAAAGGCATTTTCCACATCACTCCAAGCCTTTTCAAAACCAGTTCGGATGTCTTCCCAGGCTTCCTCACCAGCTTCTTGCAATTTTTTGAACTTTTCGTTGGCATCATCTCGCTTGGCTTGTAGTTCCTCAATTTTTTCGTGATACTGAATAGTAGCATCTGCTTGGGCTTGTTGGGCTTTCGCTTTCAGTTCATCTAATTGAGCATCGAGTTTATCTATTTGTGCTTTAACTTTAGCTTTGTAGGCTTTTTTGTCTTCGGTGCTAGTTGCCATAATTAAAAATGATTTGATTGAAAATAACACTTTAACTATAGCCCGTGATTCAGGTGATGACATCTATCCTCAGCTAGAGTTTTGAACTACCCCCCAGAGTTAATCTTCCCGACAGCGCCAAACTAACAGTTGATGGTTTTCTCCCCGACAAATTAAGGTATGGCTATCTATGCCAAAMGTAATAGGACTGTATCCAGACATCTCGCCGAGTGGCTGCTGGGAAATTCCCTGAATGTCAATTTTCCAGAGTCTAATTTTCCCATCATCGCTACCACCTGCCATAAATTTACCGTCAGGACTAATTGCTATTGAAGATATTACGGCGGAGTCTACAGTCTGTGTGGTGAGTAAAATTCCTTGGTGAAAATCCCAGAGTTTAATGGTGCCATCTTCGCTACTACTGGCGAGAATTGTCTGGTTAGGACTGAATGCTAAGGAGAGGACTCCCCCTGAATGTCCGGTCAAAGTTTGCAGGCTGTGGAGTTTCCCAAATTGCCAGATTTTGATTTGTCCGTCCGCGCCACCACTGGCGAATATACTGGACTGGGGATGATTAAATAAACTGTCATAATTACGGGAATTATTGGCTGGGGAAAATGCAAAGGTGACACAAAAAACTTCCCCAGAATGTTCACGCAGACGATAGAGAAGTTCTCCGTTGCGTTGATTCCATAATTTGATGGTAGCATTACCGCTACAACTGGCAATTATGTGACCGTCAGGACTGTAGGCGACGGCGTGAATTGGTCCGCAACGATGACTGTAGGGAGAACCTGAATGGCTGAAAAATCTATCGGTCATCGTCCCGGTGTTGAGGTTCCAACCTAGTAGGTTGCGGTCAAAACTACCACTGACTAAACGACGACCATTGGGACTAATAGCGATCGCATTTACGGCGGCTACATGACCACAAAAACGCTGGACTAATTGACCTGTATTCAGGTTCCATAGTCGGATACTCTGGTCAGCACTACCACTAATTAATATATATCGATTCGGACTTATGGCGATCGCATTTATTGGCGCTGTGTGACCTTTCATGATGGCTTGACATTGCCACTTTTTACCGGATATCTCTGGGTTTATATGTCGGCTAAAATTTACGGGTGATGTTAATAATAGTGACGGAAAAGCACAGGGGACTGGGGGCGGGATTCCCCAAATTGATTGATGAGTTGCTATGTGAACTGCTACCATAATTTGCAGGCTGGAAGTAGGGAGTTTTAGACTCACAGGTGGCTGTATATCCGCTAACACGGCGGCGGCTGATTGATAGCGTTCTTGGACTTTGTCCACTAACATTTGATTAATGATATGCTTGAGTTCAGAACTAATATGGCGATGACTTTTCTCTAGGTGCGATTCCCAAATAAATTCTCCCGTAAATGGGTCAAATAAACTCTGGGGATTTTCTCCTGTTAATAGGTGAATACAAGTTACTCCTAAACTATATAAATCACTGGCTGCATAGGCTTTCCCTCCGCGAATTTGCTCTAAGGGAGCATATCCTATAGTTCCGGTCATGGTTCCGGTTTTGGGGTGTAAAATATCTATCTCGTGTTTGGCTACTCCAAAATCTACTAATACTAATTTACCGTCTAAATGTCTCCTAATAATGTTTTCGGGTTTGATATCTCTATGAATCACTTGATGGTCATGGATAAATTGGATGACTGGGAGTAAATCTAATAATAATTCCCGCAATTTTCCCTCATCTAAAGGTTCCCCTAATTCTAACTCCTCCAGGAGGTTCTCTCCTTCTATATACTCCTGAATTAAATAGAGTCTACTGTCCGACTCAAAACAGGCGAATAAATGGGGGATTTGTGGATGATTTCCTAACTCCTGTAGTCGCACACCTTCTTGATAAAATAGTTCCGTGGCTTTCTGAATTTGCGGGAGATTATGCTGTTGTGGAGAAAATTGTTTGATAATACAGGGGGTGTGTAGGCGGTCTTCATCAACTCCTAAAAATGTCCGACTCATACCACCACCACCTAGACTTTTTAAGCCTCTATAACGCTGTTTTAATAACAAGGATGAGCCACAGTTGGAACATACTTGGCTTCCCAGAGGATTTACTGGATTTAAACACAGGGGGTTCAGACAGTAACTCATCAGCTTAGGGGTTGGGGGAGTTAATCTTAACTGTGAATGGATTTTACTACCCCCTAGGGGCAATTGACTCAATTCTTAATGATGATTTAGCTTTTGAGTCCCCAAGATAGCACCCCGGAATTGAAAGACCCCTGATTAATTATAATCATCTCATCCTATATTATGTATGTAATCCGATGATGAAATTGCGATCGCATCCCCGAAATTGGCTAGGATTAATGATTGGTAATTCCCGACTACACTGGGGTAAATTCCAGGGGGAAACTTTAGTGGAAACCTGGGAAACTCAACACCTTAATCAATCTCCGTTAGAAATGGGATGGTCTTGGCTTAATCAAATATCGCCTGTACCGCTATTTATAGCCTCTGTAGTACCTGAACAAATGCAATTATGGCAAAACTACCCCAAAGCCGAAATTATCACCCTAGAACAGTTACCATTAGGGGGATTATATCCAACTTTGGGAATAGATAGGGTTTTAGCTGTTTTAGGCGCGGGGAATCAGTTGGGTTTTCCCATGTTGGTTATTGATGCAGGGACAGCATTAACTTTAACTGGAGTCAATCAAAACCGCCAATTAATAGGCGGCGCAATATTACCTGGTTTAGGACTACAGTTTTCTTGTGTGGCTAATCGTACAGCTACCCTCCCACAAGTGGCTTTTCCTGAGAGTTTACCTCAACGGTGGAGTTTGAATACATCAGAAGCGATCGCCAGTGGTATTATCTACAGCATTATAGCTGGTCTGCGAGAGTTTATAGCTGCTTGGTGTCAGGAGTTCCCCCACAGTAAAATTAGCATTACAGGAGGCGATCGCATTCCTCTGATGACCTACCTTAACAGTCAATACCCGGAGATAGCTGGTTTGATTTTAGATACCCCAGAAGCTATTTTTTGGGGAATGTCAGCTATGGTCAGAGATAGAAATGTTCGGAGTTGAAATCGGGTGACTTTGGAGAAACTGACGGATATATTCACTGACGACGGCGGGAAACTCTTCGGGGAGGTCTTCGCCGCCAGCAATGAGAGAATTTAAGCGAGAATTAGGTAGCATGGAGTTCAAGGTTTTCCCCATGGCTTGAGTTGTCGGTTGTTCACGATTTCCTTGTAAAATTAATACGGGTATGGTTAATGAATTTAGCTGTTCATTAAGTAATTCCCCTTGGATTTCAGCCGGACGGCGACGAAACAAAAACTGACAGGAAACCGGCGATCGCATCATCGTTTCTCGCTGTTTTAACCAATCGGCGATCGCATCTCCTTTCCCAAATAAACGGGTAAATGGATGTATCAATTTCAGCCAAGTTGCTAAAAGGGGGGGATTTCCACATAGCCACCGCATCCACTGCCATTGTTTTTCGATTCCATTGACTGCTACCCCCTCTGGGGAAATTAAGACTAGACCTTTGACTTTATGCTGATAGCGAATTGCGTAACTTGCTGCTATCCATCCCCCTAGGGAATGTCCGACTAAGTAAACCTGATCTAATTTTAGGGATTCGATATATTCGGCTAAGTTTTCCACCGCCATGGTGATAGAATAGTGAATCTTGGGGGATTCTGACTCACCAGAACCCAGGCGATCGGGAGTATAACAATGATAGTCTGAAGCTAGTTCTTCGATAATGGGTAGCCACTGACTACTATCTTGCCATGAACCATGTAGATACACCACATCAGGACCTGCGCCTACTTCACGCCAGAATATTTGTCCCTGGGAAAGTCTGACGCGGGAATGGCGCAATGGTTGGGATAATGATGGTGTTTCCTGGGACTCAGCATAGGGAAAAGAAGGTTCAAACATAGCCATATAATGAGATGCAGTATGATGAGTTGACTATTCTCGCGATGGTTAGTCATATCCCGGGATCGCAGATCATAGATGGGAATAACCAGAAGCGAGATGATGTCATTATAGTATATATTATCAGCATTAGACCTAAAAAAATACGGTTTATAGCTTTTACCTGGCATATAATTGGCATAATTGGCAGGTATCCCAGAGGCTTAAATCCCTAACTTGTGAGGCTATAGGGTTATTTGCATCCCAATTATAGCAGGTTTTAGGATAATAATATCCGCCTATTTTTTGGGTAGATATATGGCTGTAAATTAACATTTTTCATGGTCTGGGAATTAGGCGATCGCCGTCCGACCTTCCAAGTAGTCTTGGATTTGTTGTTGATAATCATGACTAAGGTTATCCATTGGTATTTTGCTCAGTTCAAAGCTACAAACATCCGCAATTTCCCAGGTATCTTGAATGTGGATATCTCCGGTAACTTCAGCGGATACAAGAATACAAATAGAATGGAGTCTAGGGTCACGATGAGCGCCCGAATAAACTCCTACCAAACGCCCCAGTTTAACCAGTTCTAAACCTGTTTCCTCAGCCAGTTCTCGCTTAACAGTGGTGAGGATATCTTCACCCCAATCTATCATACCTCCAGGTAAAGCCCATTTACCATTATCCTGGCGACGAACCAAGATAATTTTGCCATCTGGTAATAGAGGAACGATGCTAACTCCGGTAACAGGATGGCGAAAAATAACGCCCAAAACGGTATAAACAAAACGCATCCAGCCCTTAGCTAATTCTAACATATTTTCTAACCTTCCCCAGATAAATCTTGAAGAATAGTGATAGCATGACTTTCTGGCTTAACCTTGGGATAAATTTTGTGAATATAGCCATCTGGGTTAATGATGAAAGTTTGGCGATAAATGCCCATAAACTCTCGACCCATGAATTTTTTTAAGCCATAACTATGATAGAGGGTGGCAACTTTACCATCGGGGTCACAGAGCAGAGGAAAAGGCAGATGGTATTTGTTGATAAACTTGGTGTGAGATTTAGGATCATCGGTACTAATTCCGAGAACAATGATATTGTTACCTTGGTAATCTGCATAGACATCGCGAAAACCGCAGGCTTCCTTAGTACAGCCAGGAGTGTGATCACGGGGGTAAAAATACAGAACCACAGTTTTACGGCGAAATTGACTGAGGCTAATCAAATTTCCGTCCTGGTCCGAGAGAGTAAAATCTGGAGCGAGATCACCAACATTTAGACTCATAGTATTGGGGGATTTCAGGGAATAATGGGGAAATGAGGGTCAAACCTTTCTGAATAGCGATCGCCACTATCGTTAAATAATAATGGTTATGGCAATATTTAAGCATCGAGGTTGACCCAAAACCTTTATATGTTATCATGCACTAGCTTAGTGCCAGACATGGGGCTATTTTCAGGTTAAGCGTAACCGGATTAGCTAGAATGTCAGGTGTCTGTAAAAGCTCAACTACCTCCTCCACTTGTTTACCGTGTTAAGAATTGGCTCAAATCTACTCCAACGCTGGTTACTCCCGAGTTTAGTAAGTGTGCTGCTGATGGCATCAGGTGCTGAAGCGGCTCAGGTTCGGTCTTGGGAATTTGAAAGTTCCCAAAATCGTCTGTCATTTACTACAGATGAGGGAGTACAGCCTACGGCGAAATTACTCTCGAACCCCACCCGTCTGGTAATTGAACTACCAGGGACGAGTTTGGGTTCTGTGTCCGGTCAGCGTTCATCACCAGGGGGAAATATTCGTGAAATTCGTTGGGAACAAACCGATAACGAAAATGCTCGGATTATTGTAGAACTGGTAGAAGGTTATACCCTTAACCCGCAAATGGTGCAGTTTCGAGGGATTTCTGCCAGTGAGTGGATGGTACAACTACCACAACCGCAAGCTATTGGCTCATCATCACCCCCGGCGGCACTTCCGGCTCAAGCTACTGTGGTTAGCGCTCCTGAACCAGTCCAACAGCAAGTTCAACAGCAATTTCAACAGCAAGTTCAACAGCAAGTTCAACAGACGGCTCAGGCTAACCCAAACCGTTCAATTCCTAACCAGCCACAAACATTTGTTGAACAAATCGAAATGCGCGATAACGGCATTGTTTTACAGACCACAGGTCAAATGCCGCAGATTGAGTTTAAACGCTCTCAAGACCGCACTTGGATGACCCTAGATATTTTCGGCGCGAGTTTGAGGGGTACGACCACAAGGGGGAGAGCAGTCAACCGGGAAGGGGTGACAATTAGTCAAGTTACCCAACTTTCCACAACCCCCCCGGTGGTGCGCCTGACGTTCAGTACCCCTAATACTAATCAAAATTGGGAAGCGAGACCAGTAGCGGGAGGGGTAGCAATTTGGCCCCAAGGGGGAGTTCCCCCGGCTGTGCAAGCAAGTTCGAGTATAGTTACCATTGAATCGATTAGCCTTCAAAATCAATCCTATTTTGCGGTGAGAGGTAATGGTCCTCTCAACTATACTCACGGTTGGGATGCAGAAACGGGGGCTTATGGTATTACGTTTTTTTCGGCTAGATTAGCTGATGGGGTTCAACTTCCCCAAAGAGAAGTGGGAGGACCGATTATTTGGTCTCGGTTGCGTCGGGAAGACCCAGATACTTTTACGGTGTTATTTCAACCGGCTACCAGGGTGCAGGTAGGACAGGTTAGCCAAAATAGTCCCCAAGAATTGGCTATTCCTATGGGTGTTAATTTAGCGTCTGTGGCTCCTCCCCCTAGAACTCCAGCCCCGGTGACACAGCCACCGATAAATAATCCGAATCCTTTTCCGCCTCCGGCTCAAAATCGACCACCGTCGTCACTTCCACTACCTTTTCCGCCGCCTAATCGTCCATCTCCTCAGCCCCCTGTGGGTAGAAATCCTAATTCTAGGGTATCTGTGGTTATTGACCCTGGACATGGTGGCAGTGACCCAGGAGCTGTGGGAGTTGGTGGTATTCGGGAAAAGGATGTTGTTATTTCTATTTCGCTGCAAGTTCAGCAGATTTTGGAGCAAAATGGGGTTAATGTGGTGATGACCCGCACTGACGATCGCACTATTGACCTGGAACCGCGAGTGTCATTAGCTAACCGAGTTGGGGCTGTGGCTTTTGTGAGTATCCATGCTAATGCGGCTTATCGCGCTGGTGCTACGGGTGTGGAAACTTTCTATCATCAAACTGGCTATAGCTTGGCTCAGTATATTCAAAACAGCATTCTGGCAAATTTCTCACTGCACAATCGGGGCGTTAAGCAGGCTCGGTTTTATGTCCTCAGAAATACGACTATGCCTTCGGCTTTGGTGGAGGTGGGGTTTCTCACTAATCCTAATGATGCTCGTTTGTTGGCTGACCCAGCACAAAGAACTCGCATGGCTCAGGCGATCGCTCAAGGTATTCTTCAGTATCTCCGAGCCAGTGGATACTAGGCTTGAGTTGGGCATTTATGCAAAGCAGGCGGCTACTAAAAATAGGCTATCGACTAAAATGGTGCTTAAAACTGCGCCGCCAAATACCCACCAATGGGGTTCTTGGGACTGGAGGGGAAATACTCCTACTCCGAATAGGGTCATCGCTAATACTACCGCCCAGCTAATTCCCCACGGGGTTCCGGCTAGGGCGATCGCATTTTGAAATATAGGCATGGCCATTGATGGATCGACCTGCATTAATTGTCGCCAACTGGGGATTAAACCGGCTATATAAAAGTATCCGTCCGTAACGGCGGTTCCGAATAGAGACCCTAGATAAAACCAATTGCCTACTTTACCCCATCCCCTCCACAGACACCACACCGCAAAGGGAACTCCTATCGATTCTACTGGTAAATGTAGCAGGGGTTCCCACCTCAGCCATCCCCAATATATGGACCCGGTTAACCAAGTCCAGCTAAATCCAAATAGCAAGTCTCCCCATAATTCGGTTTCTTTGGTTCTCAGTAAATATAAACTTACTCCTAACCATCCCCCAGTCATGATTAGGCTCAACATTGGCCAGATTCTGACTAGGGGCGCTTGGAAAAATACTGGGACTGATACTAAAAATATGGCGATCGCAAATGGAAACCACCTTTGACTCTGTTGGGCTTTTTTTACAAATGTCGCCCAAGACCACTGCTGTAGCCACAGCGGTTGGGTTGATGTCAGAATGTAGGCTATAAGGATATTGCTAAACAAGGCTTCTTTAAGATTTGTTACTGAAGTTCATATTAATTGATGATATCACAAATATTTATCCCCCCCAGGGGCATAAATTCTACACAAAAATCAATAGTTGATTTTTTGGTCAATTCTAAAAAAAAGATAAAGGGGGGTTGACAGGCGGGACAATTTAGGGTATTATATTGACATATTGTTAAATAATTGGATAGTGGCAAAAATAAAAAAAAGGAATATATCCGATTATTAATATAATAGCACAAGTAGGCTCAAAAAGATATCCCCTTCCCCCCAGACAGCCATTTTTTTAACATTTCTTAATATTTGTTACAAAACTTAACAAAAGTCGGGTAATTGAGGAGAGAGTGTTAGATTGGTCCAGTGCGTATAGTAAATTTCAGATCTATGGATTTCCAGAGTCTTCCGGTATATATTGCAGATTTAGTCACGCCCTCGATGGGAGAAACTGAAGTAGAATCGCAGATGACGTTATTCCAGGCGATCATTTTAGGGATAGTCCAGGGACTAACGGAATTTATCCCGATTAGTAGCAGCGCCCATTTAAAAATAGTTCCGATGGCGCTAGGATGGGGAGATCCTGGGGTAGCATTTACGGCGATTATTCAATTAGGGAGCATGGCGGCGATTTTCTCGTTTTTCTGGTCTGATCTGAAAAAGGTAGTATTGGGGGCGATAGATGCGATCGCTAAATCGGATTACGAGTCCCTAGATTTTCGTATGGCTTTGGGAATTGGTTTAGGAACTCTACCAATTGTGTTTTTTGGGTTACTGATTAAATTATTTATTCCCGATTATGATAGTTCGCCTCTGCGGAGTACGGTGGCGATCGCGATCGCTTCGATTGTGATGGCCAGCCTATTGGCGATCGCGGAAAAACTAGGAAGCCGAAAGCGAGACTTTGACCATCTGAATGCTAAGGACGGGGTACTGATGGGTTTGGCGCAAACCTTAGCGCTGATACCGGGTGTATCGCGGTCAGGTTCGACCATAACCGCCGGGTTATTTATGGGACTAGAAAGGGGAACCGCCGCCCGATTTTCGTTTTTATTAGGAATTCCGGCTATTACCCTAGCAGGGTTGGTAGAATTAAAAGACTTCTTAGAAGCGGGAATAGATGATATTAGCACGGCGGCGTTAGTAGTGGGTTTAATTTCGTCAACCATATTTTCCTACCTATCTATCGCCTGGTTAATCCGTTATCTGCAAACGAGTAGTACATGGGTGTTTGTTTGGTATCGACTAGCTTTTGGTGTAGCGATTTTAACGGCAGTTGTGGGCGACGCTTTGGAGAATATTTAGGGGCGGGTTGGGGTGTCAATATCAATTCCCCCCAGAGTTTTTATGAACCCGTCCGTCCTAGCTGACCATGAATAATGGATAATGAATTGTGGTCGGGTATGATCTGTTAGGTTGAGATTGTAGTATGAGTGTATCTTCTATCCGTCCGGCGCTAATTACTGAGGTGTTACCGGACTCGATTGGGGCTGATGTGGGTTTTGAACCGGGAGATGCGATCGTGTCTATTAATGGAACTCGTCCCCGGGATTTAATCGATTATCAATTCCTGTGTGCAGATGAGTTTCTGGAAATCGAAGTAATTGATAGCCAGGGAAAAACCCATCATATTGAACTAGAAAAAGACTATGACGAGAGCCTAGGTTTAGAGTTTGAAACAGCCCTATTTGACGGCTTAATTCAGTGCAATAACCGCTGTCCTTTTTGCTTTATAGACCAGCAACCTCCAGGAAAAAGAGGCTCTCTTTACTTAAAGGATGATGATTATCGCCTGAGTTTTCTCTATGGTTCTTATCTAACCTTAACTAATTTACCTCAATCTGAGTGGGATAGAATTGCTCAGATGAGAATTTCGCCTCTGTATGTTTCCGTCCATGCAACGGAGCCAGAAGTGAGAAGTTTTCTGCTGAAAAATCATCGAGCTGGTCAGATTTTAGAGCAGTTAAAATGGTTTAAAAAGCACCGTTTACAAATTCATGCTCAAGTGGTAGTTTGTCCGGGGATAAATGATGGTGTTCACCTAGAAAAAACTTTGCGAGATTTGGCGGAATTTCACCGGGGAGATATTCCGGCGGTGGCTTCGGTGGCGGTGGTTCCAGTGGGGTTAACTCGTTTTCGACCCCCGGAAGATGAACTGATTGCGGTAAGCCAGGAAAAGGCGAGGGAGGTGATTAAGCAAGTTCAAGACCTCCAGGATACATTTAAGCAGGAATTGGGGTCAACTTGTGTGTGGTTGGCGGATGAATGGTTTTTAATCGCCCGTGAGGAGTTACCACCAGAGTCTGATTATGAGGACTATCCCCAAATTGGTAATGGGGTGGGGTCTATTCGTAAGTTTTTAGGGGAATTTGAGACGGCTTTTGAGAGGGTGAAATGGGAAAGTGGAAATGGTGGGGCTAGTCCTCGGCGTTGGACTTGGGTGGTGGGAAATGCTGTAGAATTGGCGTTTAAGCCTATTGTCGCCCGGTTGAATGGGGTGGAAGGGTTAAGGGTGGAAATGGTGGCTTTGGCTAGTGATTATTGGGGACAGGAAATAACTGTAACGGGGTTGTTGACGGGTCAGGATTTAATCGCGGGACTCCAAGGACGAGATTTGGGTGATGGGGTTTTGCTTCCGTCTTTAATGTTGAAAACTGGGGATAATCGCTTTTTGGATGATTTGACGGTGGCGGAAGTGGAGGCGACTTTGCAGACTAAAATTGTGGCTGTAAATGGGGTTGATGAATTGGTGGCGATCGCCTCAAATGTGACAGGTGGATGAAAAACCAGGACACACTGAAAGCCAGAAGCCTCAGTGTGTCGAGTTGGTCAACAAAAAAAACCTAATTTCCCCAAATTCGCTTTAAGACTTCATCGGGGGATATATCGGCCATTTTTCCAGTGGGAGATTTAACGGCGATCGCTCTTTCGCTGGGGGGGAGTAATTTATGAGGATCGGTAGGACCAAATAAAGCAATGGTATAAGTACCAACGGCGATCGCCAAGTGCATGGGGGCGCTATCGGTACAAACCATAAGATTAGCGGCTGCGATCATGGCGGCGAGTTTACCAATATCCTCTGGTTGTGTCAACTTAACTTGAGGACAACGCTGGGTTATTTGAGTAATCAAGGCTTGATCTTCAGGTCCTTTGACCAAAACCACAGGTAGGTTAGGCTGTCGCTGTTGGATATCCTCAATAATCTTCTGCCAGCTTTCAACGGGGTAAATTTTATCAATGCCCTTATTAATAGCCATCTGACTAGACCCGCCATGAATAAGGATATAGCCACTTTCCTTAACTCCGAGGCTTTCCTGTTCCCTATCAGCCCAAGCCAAGTCGGACTTAGGGACATTAATCTGTAATCCGCTAAAGGGGGTGATAATGTCTAGGCCCTGCAATAAATCATGGTACATCTGGGCTGCATACTGTTCAGTTTTGAGGGGGACAGCATCGGTGAGAAAGATTTCTCCGCTACTCCCTGCATAACCGACGCGGTTAGGTATTCCGGTGAGCCACAGCAACAGCCCTACGGTCCATCGTTGTCCGAGGGAGATAACCACATCATATTCTCGGTCACGGACAATGCCAATCAAATTACCCCAGTCGGCGAGACTATTGCGCCCTTTAAAGTCATAGGGGATAACTTTGGATACGGACTTACAGACGCGGTAAGCAGTTTGGGCCCTAGGTTCGGTAACTACGGAAATTTGGGCATGGGGATAGGCTTGCTTTAAATCGTCTAGGGTAGGGAAAAACAGAATTTGGTCGCCAATCCCGCCTGGGACAAGGGCTAGTATTTTCATTTTAATAGAGTTAATCCACTTATCAGCTTAATTCTAAATGAAGACAGTTCGGAAAACCATAGAAAAATATCTCAGGTTTACTGGGCGGGGTTAACCTGACTGGCTGAAAGGGTTGGTAATTGGTTTTCTAATAATATTTAAAGAGCGATCGACAGGAGCATGGAATGGTTTGCCTATTCTCAGTGAAGTTCTATAATACTATGACCAAAAACAAAATACTTAGCTAATCATGTATTTATTAATTCCCGCTGCCGGAAGTGGACGGCGTATGGGCGCAAGCTGTAACAAATTGCTACTGAAATTATGGGACAGATCCCTACTCGGTTGGACTCTAGCTAGTGCCGGGGCATCTAAATCGATTATTTGGATTGGTATTATCGGACAAACGGCTGATTTCCCGGATTTTAAGGCGATCGCAGACGAGGTTTGCCTGAATATACCCATAAAGTTCATTATTGGGGGAGAAACCCGTCAGGAGTCGGTTTATAACGGCTTACAAGCTCTTCCCCCTGAAGCCGACYGGGTTTTAATCCACGACGGGGCGAGATGTTTAGCGACCCCGGATTTATTCGATCGCTGTACGAAGGCACTGGAGTCGGTATCTGGTTTGATTGCCGCTATTCCAGTCAAGGATACCATCAAAATAGTGGATGGTAATAATTTTATCCAGGATACTCCCGATCGCCGTCAATTATGGGCGGCTCAAACTCCCCAAGGTTTTGAAGTTCCACTACTGAGAGAATGTCACGAAAAAGGCCGTCATCTGGGTTGGGATGTGACTGATGATGCGGCGCTGTTTGAACGTTGTGGTCTTCCGGTTCAGGTGGTGGAAGGGGAGGAAACTAATCTGAAAGTTACTACTCCTGTAGATTTACAGATTGCTGAGTTTATTCTCCGGGAAAGGTTGGCAATTACATAATCAAAAAATATTAATCTTGGCTGTTAATATTCCTGGGGAAATCTCAGGGGTTTAAGCTCAGTGATGGGTTAGGCTTTTATTCATGAGGAAAGTGGGGATTGATTATAGTCTCTGATATCGCATTCCGGGAAGCTGAGTAACCAACTCCAATAATTCTAATTGTAATAATTGGCTAGAGACAGTTCCGGCATCGATTCCACACTGTTCGACAATGAGATCAAATGGCGTGGGTTGGGAGGCGATCGCATTTAAGATTTTAGCTAAATCTGGGTCTAAATTAGGAGATTCTGGTAGGGGTTTTGTTTGTGGTTGCCATAGGGGAAGCTGGGTAGGTGTGTCTAATTGAGGGATAGCGCCAAGTTGTTCTAGGAGTTGTTCTATGTCCACGGGAATCACGCCAGCACCACCATCAATTAACTTTAGACAACCGTGGGATTTCTCATCATCTAAACGAGCTGGTAAAACATAAACATCTCGGACAAATTCATTGGCAATACGGGCAGTAATTAAGGCTCCTGAACGTTGGGGTGCTTCCATGACAAATACTGCCCGACTCAACCCAGCAATAATGCGGTTACGTCGAGGAAAATTAGTAGCGTTGGGTCTGGTGCCACTGGGAAATTCACTAATTAATAATCCCTGTTGTAATACCTGTTCACAAAGGGGGCGATTTTGTTTGGGATAAGCAATATCAACTCCAGTGCCTAAAACGGCTAGGGTACGTCCTCCTGCTTCTAAACAACTGCGATGAGCCTCTGTGTCGATACCTGCTGCCATTCCTGATACAATAATAAAGCCATGATGTGCTAGGGTGCTGCTAATTTTGCGGGTCCAGCGTCGTCCGTATTCTGTGGGGTTGCGGGTTCCTACAATGCCAATGGTGGGGAAATGACCTTGATTTTCTTGGGGGTTGATTATTCCTCGGTAATAAAGCACTGGTGGTGGGGAGGGTATTTCTGATAAAAGCTGAGGATAATCTGGGTCGGCGGGAGTCCAAAAGTTAGGATTTTTAATCAGATGATTTTGGAATAGTTGCTGGGGGTTAATTTGCGATCGCTCAGTGATTACTTTTTCTAAACTCTGTCTTCCGAACCCTTCTACAGAACCTAATTCCATGGGGGATGCCTGCCAAGCGGTGGCCAGACTTCCGAACCTTTCCTGTAATCTTTGAAGGGTGATGGGGCCGATACCATGAATTTGTGACCATGCCAGCCAGTAAACCCGTTCCTCAGACATTTGGGACTTTGATAAAAATTGTATTTAACCAGTATATGCTAAAATATAGCATAGCACAATATCCACAAATCAGCAATCAATAAAAACTGGGTTTTTGGTAGAGACATCTGGTAATTTGCTAATGGGGATGTGCGGTGAATTTAAATTCTAGGTAAAGGGAAATGACTCGAGCAAGTGACAAGCAAAACTGGGATGAGTTTTGTGCCCTGTTAGGAGAGATTGAAACGATAAGCGATCGCACTCAGGTAGCCAAACTATCCCAAGACTACTACCACTTTAGCCCCATTTTACAACCGCTTTTACAAGATAAAACGGGTGATATTGTAGTGCTGCCCCGTTCGGAATCGGAAGTTTTAAAAGTAGCTAAACTCTGCGTTGACTCTGAAATACCCCTAACGGTTAGGGGGGCGGGAACCGGGAATTATGGGCAGTGTGTACCCCTGAAAGGTGGGGTAATTTTAGATATGTCTAAAATGAATAATATAGTCTGGATGAAGCCAGGTTTAGCCTGTGTAGAACCGGGGGTTAAACTAGCAGCATTAGATAAAAAAAGTCGCGAAATTGGTTGGGAAATGCGGATGTTTCCCTCTACCTATCGGACAGCGACTATTGGGGGTTTTATTGGTGGTGGTAGTGGTGGTATTGGTTCGATTACTTATGGACAATTACGGGATAATGGCAACCTTCACGCCGTCCGTGTTGTCACTTTAGAAGCAGAACCTCGGATAATTGAACTGAGGGGAGATGCCGTGCAGAATATTAATCACGCTTATGGTACTAATGGGATTATTACCCAATTAGAAATACCCCTAGCACCCGTATATCCTTGGATGGAGTTAATTGTCACCTTTAAGGAGTTTATGAATGCTGCTAAATTCGGTCAGGCTTTAAGTCAGTCTGATGGCATTATCAAAAAATTAGTTTCCATTTGCGCCGCCCCAATTCCATCCTATTTTATTCCTTTTCGTGATATTATCCCATCTGGTGAACAGGCGGCAATGTTAATGGTGGCTGAAACTAGCCTGGAACCTTTACAAGAATTGATTAAAAATTTTCAGGGTAAAATCTGCTATCAAAAATCCACCCAGGAGACGGTAAAGGGTACAACTATCATCGAGTTTACCTGGAATCATACGACTTTACACGCTCGCAGTATAGACCCATCTTTAACCTATTTACAAACCCTATTTCCAGCCGACCCAGAATTAAAATTGATTCAGGAATGTTATGATTATTTTGGGGATGAGGTGATTCAGCATTTGGAGTTTCTGCGTACTGGGGGAAATTTACACCCAGCCGGGTTACAAATTGTCCGATTTACGAATGAAGCTAGGTTAAATGAAATTATCCAATATCATGAAGACCGAGGGGCAATTATTTTTAATCCCCATACCTACATTTTGGAAGATGGGGGAATGAAGACGGTTGATCTACAACAATTAAACTTTAAACAAAAATATGATCCTCTAGGTTTACTCAATCCTGGTAAAATGAGAGGATGGGTGGATAATGGATAATCTAACTCTCTCTGGGAGAGGGTTGGGGAGAGAAATATGGAGACGGAAAACTATTAAATAAGGTGTCAATTTAATGACTAATATTAACAGGTTGGTGGAGATATTAATAATTGCCAAAAGGCTATCTATACGCAGTATCTGGCTATTACTGTTAAGTGTACTAAGTCTAAGTGTTTCCGGTGCTAGTAAATCTCCATGGGTGAGAGTTCCTATCTTTGGATTTCATGATATTGTTGACACCAGAGAAGAGTTAGTTCAATCCCAGCGTCCCCTAGTTAGTACAGATTACGAAAAACTCCAGCTTTATAGTTTTTTGAATTACCTAGTAGTTAATGATTATTGGTTTCTGTCTAGCCAGGATTTGTTTGTTCATTTTATCCAAAAGTCTCAACCTATACCGGCTGAGTATGAAAACCGCAAACCAGTGATGATTAGCTTTGATGATGGTTATACTGGTGTTCATGATCATGTACTGCCAATATTAAAAGACTTGGAATATATTTACCGGGAAAAAGTGAAGGTGGTTTTATTTTTGAATCCGGCTTATATGGGGGTTAATATTCCTCCCTATATTCCCCACATGAGTTGTGAGGATTTACGAGATGGTTTTGAAAGGGGATATTATGATATTCAGTCTCACGGCTATTCTCATCAAAATCTGACTAAACTAGATGCTAATAATTTACAGATTGAGTTAGAAAAGGGTAAATCTAAATTGCGGGAATGTACGCAAGATTTAGATCGTAATCAATTAGTGGCTGCTCATATTGCTTATCCTTTTGGTGCGTTATCTGCTCAATTAGAAAGATATCTGAGAGGCTATCATTTAACTGGGTATCTTTATGATCATCGAGTTTCTCAACCAACTCAGTTAAGAAATCCGTTCCGAGTTTCTCGTATTCAGGTGAATAAAGACACCCAAATTCATGAATTAATTAAGATGGCAGAAACGGCTAAACCTGTGAAATTGTCTATCAGTGATGACTGAATTTTGAGAGTTGTGCTAATTTAGGACAGGATCATAAGCATAATATAGAGGGACTATGACCAGCTTTCCATCTAAATTGAGGAATTTGGCGGAAAAAAGTCAACCGTTGGATCGAGCGGCGATAACTTTGATGTTAGTTTTGGGTGTGTTAATTTTGGGGGTGGTTTTGAGTGGCGATCGCACTATTCCTCGTGTGCGAGAGTTCAGTTGGGCAAATAGACAGGTAGGGGCGGAAGATAGGGCGTTTCTGTTGACATTTAACCGTCCGATGGACCGGGAGGGGGTAGAGAGAAATCTCCGCATTGACCCGCCTTTACCGGGAAAAATCAGTTGGGCGGGAAAACGCATGGCTTATACTTTGCTTGATCCGGTTCCCTATGGTACGCCTTTCAGTGTGCAGTTACAAGGGGTAACAGATCAATTATATGAGAATCAGGAAGGTCAGTTAATTGAACCGTTTACGGGCTATTTTCGTAGTCGCGATCGCGCTTTTGTATATATTGGGGTGGAAGGAGACCAGGAAGGGAGACTGATGCTGGTGAATTTGTCTCAGGACCCTACACCTGTGGCTTTAACTCCTGAAAATTTAACGGTGATACAGTTTGAACCTTATCCGAGGGGCGATCGCATTTTGTTTTTAGCCATAGAAAGAGGCGATCGTAGTAGTGGACAGTTTGACCCACAATTGTATACTGTGATGACTGGTATTAACCCTGAATCTATCGGTCAAGGTTCTTCAGCGCCTCAACATCGTGGTCAGTTAGAAACAATTTTGGATAACAAATATTACAGTAACCTCCGATTTGATTTGTCTGGTGATGGTAAGGTGATTGTTGTGCAGCGGGTCAACAAAAAAAATCCGGTTGATGCTAGTCCTTGGGTGATTCGGGAGGGACGTTCTCCGAGACCTTTACAAACTCAGGGGGGAAATTTTATGATTGCACCTGATAGCAAATCTTTGCTGATTTCCCAAGGTCCAGATCTGACGAGTATTTTACCCTTAGAACCCAATGCTGAGGTGCTGGAATATTTACCTAAGTTTGGTCAGGTTTTGGGGTTTGCTGCGGATGGTTCGGCGGCGGGGTTACTCAAGTTTAATTCCGATGGAACCAGATCGCTGTTTGTGGTGGATACGGTAGGTAATGAACGGGAATTATATAGAACTGCTGAGTTTGGCAATATTCTGAGTATTGAGTTTGACCCTAGCCAGACGATTATTTATGCTCTCATTACGGAGCTAATGGAGGATAATGAGGAATACACAGAACAGCCTTATATTGTGGCGATCGACTTAAAAACTGAGGAGATTTTMCCTCWGAKTAATTTTTTACCGAATCAGCAACAAATTAATCTGAGTTTATCTCCCGATGGTCTGGCTTTACTGTTTGATCAAACTGTAACTAGAATTATGGATGAAGAGATAGAAAACCGACCTCGTACTGATGGGGGGGATACTATTACCACGAGTCGCCTGTGGTTATTGCCTTTAGTAACGGATAGTTCACCAGATGCTAATGCTTCTCAATGGAAACCGGAAGAATTGCCGTTTTTGGGATTTAACCCGCGATGGCTACCCTAGGAAAGTAGATGGTGAATTGATGCAAAAATTATGTTAATTATAACCTCTGAACAAGTTGCTCAAATTCGGAATTATGCAGAAAAAAGTTATCCCCAGGAGTGTTGTGGTTTGCTGATGGGGCGGCAAGACTTAGGCGATCGCAAAATGATTATGGAAGTTTGGCCGATGCAAAATGTTTGGAGTCCAGCCACTGCTGAGGTATTCCAAGGGTTAGACAATAGCCCCAATATAGCCACTCGCCAAGAACGTTTTACCATCGCCCCAGAAGCGTTAATGAAAGCGCAAAAAGAGGGACGCGATCGCCATCTTTCGATTATTGGTATATATCATTCGCACCCCGATCATCCTGCGATTCCCTCCGAATTTGATCGGGTTTGTGCCTGGTCGGAATACTCCTATATTATTGTTTCTGTGATCGGGGGTAATTCTACTGACTTTCTCAACTGGTGTTTAGATGCTAACCATGAGTTTGAGGCTGAAGAATTGATATATAGGGATTAGTTGTTGAGATGGTTCATGGTTTTATGTAGATGCTGTAAAATGGCGATCGCTATCAAGACACTTAGGGCTAATCCTAACCAAAATTGGCTAATAATTTCCGGGGTTTGATCAAGGGCTAATCCCCCTAGAGGGGGGCCGATTAAATAACCGATCGCCCAACATTGAGAATTAATGGCTAAATAAATTCCTCGCAGGGGGTCAGGGGCGAGATTAGCGGCTAAGGAAGAGGCGGCGGGGCTATAAGTAACTGTGGCGATCGCTAAAATTCCTAATCCTAGAATAGCTAGGGTTAAAGTGCCGGTTTCAACGATTCCCATTAACCCGGTAATTAAAAAACCTATTCCCCATAATATAGCCGATACAATTAGGGCGTGGGGACGACTGAGAGGATTAAGAATGCGGGACATGGGTAATAAAAGTAAGATGGCGATCGCTGTGTGTCCAGCAAACAGGGCGCTAATAGTGATGCTGGAAAGTTCGGCTTTCACAAAGTTGTTAAGATATAGGGGAATGGTGCTATGAATTTGTGACATATAGAAGGTAAATAAAATATTGACTGCTACATAAATTAATAAAGTGCGATCGCTTAAAGCCACCATCCAACTATTAGAAGATTGACCGGATTCGGTATCTGTTGATATAATAGGGGCTTGGTAGGTTTCGGCTATGGCTAGATAAATCACTACAAAAAAGATGAGAAAAGACAATCCATCTAGCACAAATAACAGTCGATAAGCTCCCGTTGTGGCAATCACTACCCCACCAATGATAATCCCCACCTGTAGGCCTATATTATCCCCTAAACGAGTGATAGCATAGGCTTCGTTGCGTGTCTTTCCCGTCGTTAAATCAGCCACTATAGTTTCTGTCGCTGGCCAGTAAAGTCCGATGCCTAATCCTAACAATAAATTGCCGAGAATTAACATCATAAAATTGCTGGTAAATGCGAGGACAAAAGATGAGAGGGCAGAAATTATCGCCGATAACAATAATGTCCAGCGCCGACCGAAGCGAGGAGAGTCACAACAAGACCCCCCGAAGACTCTCCCAATTACCCCCGAAATTTGGGCGCTTCCTAGGGCTATTCCTACGGCGGTTGAGGATAAACCTACCTGATTAACAAAGAAAATTGGGGCATAAAATAGGGTAAATCCTGTTCCCGTTTGGGACAGTAGCCGACCAACTGCTAAAATCCACACTTGGCGTGATAGTTGAGGTAGCCAAGACCAAAACCGATTTTTACTCAAAACTATTGCCTTAATGCTATTTTGTATGTTGGCGATCGTAGCAAATTACAGTCAAACCGTGAATAGTGATCTTAACCAGAGTGGGTTGATGAGTTAGCAGGGGTTAATTTTTGAGAATTTGAGGTAAAATAGACTATGATTGGTTATTTAAATGGCACTGTAGCTGGTATTTATAAAAAGACGGGAAATAGAGTTATTTTATATCTTGATGTTAATGGGGTTGGTTATGAGTTGCAAATTTTACCCAGGATGCAGAATTTAGATGCTAAAACTGGCGAAAATTTACAAATATTTACTCATCTACAAGTCCGGGATGATCTGATGGTTTTGTATGGGTTTAGCAGTATGGCGGAACGAGATCTATTTCGTCAATTGGTCAGTGTTAGTGGTATTGGTATGCAATTGGCGATCGCCCTTTTAGATACCCTAGAATTACCGGATTTAGTCCAGGCAATTGTCGGCGGCAATACCGGGATTTTAACTAAAACTCCGGGAGTAGGCAAAAAGACAGCCGAACGGATTACCCTAGAGTTAAAAACCAAGTTATCAGAGTGGCGAAAACAAGCCGGACTTCCTACAGTTTCTACATCTAATTTAAGTGCAGAAATCCAAGAGGAAGTAGAAATGTCTCTGTTGGCTTTGGGTTATACAAGTTCCGAGGTTATGCAAGCATTAACAGCCATTACCTCTCATCCTAATTTAGCCGAAAATAATAGTGCAGAAGATTGGATTAAATATGCCATCTCCATTTTATAGGCAGAAAGCCACCCTTGCACAAATCAACAGTGCAACTTTAACCAAACTATGCTAAAACAGTATCAAGTTCTTTAACACTGTGCGCCGTCGCAGTTTTCTTTATGGTAACACCTCGCTTGTTAGAAGACCTACCGCCAGAATTTGAATCTCTGCGTTCTTTCCTGGTTAGTCATGTGCAACCCTATATTAATCTGGCTTTTAATCAACAGGGTTTTTTAGCAAAAGACCTCAGTAATGATCCCCTGAAGTTGTGGGAAACTAAGGTCGGAGGGTTGCCCTATTTACCCAAGGGAATGGAGTATCCTTGCGATCGTCAAACTGGGGAAATGATGATGTTTTTACTTCAGATTAACTGTGCAGATGTTCCTTCTATTCCCGGCTTTCAATTACCATCTCAGGGTCTTTTACAGTTCTATTCTAGCCTCGATGTACCCATGTGTGTACTAGGTCCAGAACCACACAGGATTATCTATTTCCCAGAAATTTCTCAAGATGAAAGCACCCTAGTCACGGATTTTAGCTTCACCCAAGATAAGCGTTATAGGGATGAATGGTATCACCATATTTATACAATCGATTTTTCTGTAGCAGAGGATGTCTTTTGGGATTATTGCTACAATAGTATTCCCGATAACTTGATAGATATTGCCGATGAATTTGACGAATGGTTGTTAGATTATCAGTCAGAAAATCAAGTTGGTATTAACGCTAAAATGGCAGGATTTCCAGAGTGTCATTCCTATGTACCAGAAGTTTTAGATAAGGCTAAAGGACAATTATTATTAGAATTTAATCATCCTTTTGATTGTTCTGATTATTTTTATTTCTATATTGACGAACAACAGCTTATTAAAGCCGATTTTAGTGGAGTTAAATCCTATTTTATGAGGGTTTGACAGCCGTCATATATTTAAGTGTTTCTAATGTCTGTCAATTATTTAACCTGCATTATTTACAACTGTTCAGGGTCAATCCCCAACTCTCGCAATTTAGCAGCTAGTTTGTCTTTCTGTTGTCGTTCAAATTCTAACTGCTTTTGAGCTTCAGTAGCTGATTCTTCAGGAGTAGGCACTAAAACACCATCAGGACTAAAAAAGCGGAGTTGACGATTTTCTATCCCTAAGAATAGTTGCAGTTGTTCACTCCATAAATGTCCCATATCATTAGGGGTTATCGGTTGATAGGTTCCCTGAATTAATGCAAATCCTTGAAACTCTAAACTCTCCGGGTCAAACCAGAAATATTCGGGAGTGCGAAAAATCTCTTGATAGATTTTCTTTTTCTCCGTGCGGTCAGTCTTAGCTGTGGAACTTGATAATAATTCCACAATGATATGAGGATATTTTCCCCCTTCTTCCCACACCACCCAACTTTTCCGCGATCGCCTTTCCGTGTCTAACACCACAAAGAAATCTGGTCCGCGAAAATCCGATGATTTTTTCTGATGAGGACTATAGTAAATCGTCAAGTTTCCCGCATCAAAATAATCATTTCGGTCTCGCCATAACCAGTCTAGGCATTTAATCAGTAACAAGATTTGTTGTAGGTGTAAATAGCTTTCCAATGGCAACTCCTGACTTTCTAAATCTCCCGGAGGAAACTCGATATCCTCCCATTCTGGTGAGGTTTCCAGTGATGCTAACTGTTCCGTAACTGTCATAATGTTTACCTCCATTTTTTACAACTGTTCGGGGTCAATTCCTAACTCTCGCAGTTTAGCCGCTAGTTGGTCTTTTTGTTGACGTTCAATGTCTAATTGATTTTGAGTGGTTACTAACTCATTTTGGATGCTACCTAATTGATTTTGAGTGGTTACTAACTCATTTTGGATGCTACCTAACTGTTGTTGAGCTTCAGTRGCTGATTCTTCGGGAGTGGGTACTAAAACACCATCAGGACTAAAAAAGCGGAGTTGACGATTTTCTATMCCTAAGAATAGTTGCAGTTGTTCACTCCATAAATGTCCCTGATTATTGGGTGTTATCGGTTGATAAGTTCCCTGAATTAAAGCAAATCCTTGAAATTCTAAACTCTCTGGGTCAAACCAGAAATATTCGGGAGTGCGGAAAATATCTTGATAGATTTTCTTTTTCTCAGTGCGGTCAGTCTTAGCTGTGGAACTTGATAATAATTCCACAATGATATGAGGATATTTTCCCCCTTCTTCCCACACCACCCAACTTTTCCGCGATCGCCTTTCCGTGTCTAACACCACAAAGAAATCTGGTCCGCGAAAATCYGATGATTTTTTCTGATGAGGACTATAGTAAATCGTCAAGTTTCCCGCATCAAAATAATCGGTTCGGTCTCGCCATAACCAGTCTAGGCATTTAATCAGTAACAAGATTTGTTGTAGATGTAAATAACTTTCCAATGGCAACTCCTGACTTTCTAAATCTCCCGGAGGAAACTCGATATCTTGGTCTAGGGTGATTTGAGTCGGTTCTAATTCCTGAGCTATAGCCATAGCTGTCTCCAGTCATGTATTGATAGTATAGTCTATTTTGGCTAATTATAGCATGGATATGGGAGGGTTAGGGGTGACGAAACATGATGATTAATAGCTGAGTATTTATTCTGGATGTAATCGGTTGTTAGTATTCAATGAAAGTTGATTAATTAGATTGATAAATATATGGAGAGCGATCGCCAAAGTGAATTTATCAAATATTGATGACATAACTAGGCGAATTTGATACATAAGTTTACATACTGGATGGAGAGCGTGGCGAAATGTTAAATATCTGTATAATCGGCAATCTGTATAGTTTTGAGGAATTTATAATATAAATATTAAGAAGTAGGATTTGTTGAGGAAATAATTTTACAATATCAGCATTAGATGTTTCTTATGGTAGGAAGAGGCGATTATGCCTTATGTATGCGAGCTAGGCACCGGTCAAAAAATTTATCTTGATAACCAAGGGTCGCAAACTGTTGTGACGATCGCCAGTGGATCACCCGGACAGCAACAGCAAGCCAGCAATGGATTCCAGACTGGAACCTGGACTTCCCCCCCCTCCATGTATCGGACGGAAAATGGGGTAGTGTTGAAAATAGAAACTGCTCAGGGTGAACACTTCGTGCAACTCCAGGGAAGTAGTATGAGTGTCATGGGTCAGACACCCTCCCTCGGAAGCGCCCAGCAGATGTCAGTTCAGCAGGTTTCGAGTACCCCTGCATCTTCGATGAAGCCAATGAAACCGATGAAGCCGATGGAACCGATGAACCCAATGGAACCGATGAAGCCGATGGAACCGATGAAGCCGATGCAAATGGGCAATATGCAAATGAGTATGAACCCCATGGAAATGCGGATGGGTAACATGGAGCTAAAAATGGGTTCTTCTTCCTCATCGGAATCGGAATCAGGAGGTCGTAAATTCTGTAGTAACTGCGGTGCGACAGTAAAACCGGACGATCGCTTCTGCGGAAGTTGTGGTCATCAACTCCATTAAAAGCAATAGGCAATAGGCAAGATACCAAAGGCAAGAGAGGCAACTTTTTTGTATGGTCTTTTGCCTGCTTAAATTGCGAACTTACCAACCATATATCCCTCTTGCCCAAATTGAGTTATGTCAGTAAAAGTTAGCCTCAACCATCAGCTTGTCTACCATTTTGAAAATCCAGTAATTCTAGGTCCTCATACATTAGGATTGCGACCTTCTCCCCACTGTCGCACCCCCATTAATAGCTATTCCCTAAAGATTGAACCTGATGATTACACGATGACCTGGCAACAAGACCCCTATGGCAATTATTTGGGGAGGCTCAACTTTTTATCCAAAACCGATCGCCTAGGGATTACAGTAGATATTATTGCAGATTTACACCCGATTAATCCGTTTAACTTCGTCATGGAAAGCTATGCCGAACGCTATCCATTCATCTACGAAGAACAACTAGGGCGGGAATTAATCCCATTTTTAGAAATAGATGAATCCAGCCCCATACTCAAAGACTGGGTAGAACAGCACCGGGTCAAAGATATATATACCCCAGAATTTATAATTACCATTAATCAGAAACTCGCTGATTATATTAAGTATACAGTCCGATTTGAACCGGGTATTCAAACCTGCGAAGAAACCCTAAAAACTCAAATAGGTTCCTGTAGAGATACAGCATGGTTAATGGTGCAGATTTTGCGGCACTATGGACTCGCCGCCCGCTTTGTCTCCGGTTACCTAATTCAACTGAAACCCGATGTTCCCCCACTAGATGGACCCCCTGGACCAGAAGCTGATAATGCAGATTTACACGCTTGGGCGGAAGTATATATTCCTGGGGCGGGTTGGATTGGTTTAGACCCCACCTCTGGTTTTTTAGCAGCAGAAGGTCATATTCCCCTCGTGTGTACCGCCGACCCCCAAGCCGCCTCCCCAGTTCAGGGAACCGCCGAACCCTGCGGGTCAAATTTAGAGTTTGCGGTGACGGTTTCTCGTTACAAAAATCAACCGCGCACCAGTCAACCCTATAGCCCTAGTCAATGGGAAACCATAGACCGCCTCGGTCAAGCAGTAGAGGATAAATTGCAAAGTTTAGGGGTAGGTTTAACCATGGGTGGGGAACCTACTTTTGTTTCTATTGATGATTTTGAGTCTCCCCAGTGGCAGGTACAAGCCTTGGGAGAGGAAAAGCGCAGGTTAGCCGGACAGCTATTACACCGCCTAGAAAGTAAGTTTTCTAAGGGTGGCGGCTTGCTACATTATGGCATGGGAAAATGGTATCCGGGGGAAATTTTGCCGAGGTGGGCTTTAGGCTGTTATTGGCGAGAAGATGGTCAACCTATTTGGCATAATCGGGCTTTCATGGCGGTAGATGGTGACGATTATGGCTATGGGATTAAACAGGCAGAAGTCGTTATTCAAGAATTAGTTAAACAGTTAGGAATCGCAAGCGATCGCATTATTCCCACCTATGAATTAGAAACCGAAGAATTAGCCGGTTATGCCTTACCAATTTTACCAGTTGTCGAGTCAGAAGAATTACGCTGGGGTAGTTGTCCGTGGAAATTACCACAGGATAAATTGATTTTATTAAAAGGTGATTCCCCCTTGGGATTTCGACTGCCTTTAAGTGCCATAAGCTGGTCAGAAGAATTGCACCCAGAGGCGCGAGTACCGCTAGATCATAAACCTGCTGTGGTTGGTTCCGAACCCATCAATTTACCAGAAAATTCCGTGCGGGTAGCCATGGCGGTAGAGGCGCGGGATGGCTGTATATATGTTTTCGTTCCTCCCATAACTTCCGCCCGGTGTTTTTTAGATTTAATTACAGCCATTGAAAAAACCGCCACTGCTGTTAATATTCCCGTATTAGTTGAAGGATACACCCCCCCTGGAAATGATGGAATTATGGGATTTCAGATTACCCCAGATCCGGGAGTAATTGAAGTCAATATTCACCCCGCCAAAAATTGGTCAGAATTAACCGCAATTACCACCACTTTATATGAGGAAGCGCGGCTATGTCGGTTGGGAACTGAAAAATATGCCCTAGATGGTCGGCGCATAAGTACCGGAGGCGGCGCACATATCACCATTGGTGGTAAGAGCGTTCAAGACAGCCCCCTATTACGTCGCCCTGACCTATTAAGAAGTTTGATTTCCTATTGGCAAAATCACCCCAGTTTATCCTACTTATTTGCGGGGTTATTTATCGGACCGACTAGCCAATCGCCCCGGGTAGATGAAGCCAGACACGAAGGTTTATATGAGTTAGAAATTGCTTTTCAACAGTTAGAAAAGGGGCGAGAAGTACCCCCTGGATTAGTCGATCGCTTATTGCGAAACCTGCTAATTGATGTCACCGGAAATACTCACCGTTCAGCATTTTGTATTGATAAACTCTACCCATTGGAGAATTATCGCAACCAGTTAGGGCTATTAGAGTTTCGGGCTTTTGCGATGCCTCCCCATGCACAAATGGGGCTATTGCAAATGTTGTTAATTCGTTCCCTAGTGGCTTGGTTTTGGGAACATCCCTATACTAAACCCCTAATTCGTTGGGGAACTACCCTACACGATCGCTTTTTACTGCCCTATTTTATTGAAGAAGATTTAGGCACAGTTTTAAGAGATTTAAACGCGGCGGGTTATCCATTTAATTTAGCATGGTTTAAACCCTTTGTTGATTTTCGCTTTCCCAACTATGGAGAAATTACCCGTGATGGCGTGACATTAGAGTTAAGAAATGCCATAGAACCTTGGCACGTTTTAGGAGAAGAAACCGCCAATGGCGGTAACGCCAGATATGTTGATTCTTCCATGGAAAGGCTACAGGTCATGCTACGGGGGGCGATGGGAAATTCTCCCGGTTTAGATGGCTTTTCCCATCGTTATATTGTCACCTGTAATGGCTATGCAGTGCCCTTAAAATCTACCCTTAAACCGGGGGAATATGTAGGCGGGGTCAGGTTCCGGGCGCGACAATATGCATCTTTATTGCATCCTTCTATTAACCCCCATACTCCCCTATTATTCGATATTGTTGATACTTGGGCTATGCGATCTATTGGGGGATGTACTTATTATATCAACCCTCCTAATGGCGTTGTTTATACAACATTTCCCATTAATGAAAGAGAGGCTGAGTCTAGGATGTTAGAAAGGTTTGCACCCATGGGTCACACTCCCGGAACTTTGGAAATTTCCACCCCCAATTTAAGCCCTGAATATCCTTTAACCTTAGATTTGCGCCGGGTGCAAACCTCTTAAAGCCGCCTAAAACTGATAAACCGCCCCAACACCTTCTAAGCCTATMTTCGTGTCTGGGGCGGCAATAATTAGCCCTGTATTAAAGCTGGCGATCGCACTACCAAAGTTCAACACTCCATCACTGGGAGGAAGTTGGGGGTGTAAATAGGTTTCTAATAATTCCCCGGTGCGTAACTGGAATTTGAACGCCGCCCCAAAATCAAAAGGACCGAAACCGGGAGATCCTACCACAACATTATTGTTGTTGGTGGTAGCTATGGACTCACCAAAGCGATCGCCTGTCCGTAAGTTTTCCGGTGTGTAATTTGCCAAAATTGACCCCGTAATACCATCAATTAAAAACGCCGCCCCAGCATTTATTCCCCGCTGGTCATCACCCGGAGATCCGATGATAATATCCCGTCCAATTCCCGACCAAGCGACAGCATGACCAAAATTATCTAGTCCTGGGTTAGGGTTACGAAAAGACTGGATTAAATCTCCCGTTACGCTATTAAATAAATAAGCCGAACCCGGACCGTTTGACTGACCAACTCCCAAGCTACCCGGTGCGCCAATTAATACCCAGTCTCCCACAGAGGCGATCGCCGCCCCAAAATAATCATCTGGTTGCGGGTTAGGATTATTAAAAATTTGCCGTAATTCTCCCGTTATACCATCAAATAAATAAGCAATTCCCCCTCGCAATTCCGATGTACTATCCCCCGGCGCACCAATTATTATATCATTACCAATAGTCGCCAAACTGTAGCCAAAATAATCGAAAGGTTCCGGGGTAGGATTGAATAATTGAGTCACGGGTAAACCCGTTATGGTGTTGTAAACATAAACCGCACCCGAAGCAAAGGCGATGCTACTATCTGTAGGCGCACCAATTACCGGGGATAAACCTAAACTAGCAATAGCAGCCCCAAACTCCGA
>NZ_PKGG01000603.1:0-368 GCF_046480465.1 Arthrospira sp. PCC 8006 | reverse complement strand
TCGGGGCCGAGATCGCCCGGACGCGCCAGCCCGACCATCGCATTGAGATTGGCCCCATCCAGATAGACCTGTCCGCCATGGGCATGGACGATGGCGCAGATGTCCTTCACACCTTCCTCGAACACGCCATGGGTGGAGGGATAGGTGATCATCAGCGCGGCCAGCCGCTCGGAATGCTGCTCGGCCTTGGCCTTGAGATCATCGATGTCGATGTCGCCCTCGTCGGTGCATTTGACGACCACCACATCCATGCCCGCCATGGATGCGCTGGCGGGATTGGTGCCGTGGGCGGAGGAGGGGATGAGGCAAACAGTGCGTTGCGCATCGCCGTGCTCGCGGTGATAGCGGCGAAGGGCCAGCAGACCGGC
>NZ_PKGG01000556.1:0-446 GCF_046480465.1 Arthrospira sp. PCC 8006 | reverse complement strand
AACAAGTCACAATTTCTCTGTGAATTGATGTGATCGAATATTTTCAAAATATGGCTCAAAAAGAAGGGGTATCTTATCAGGAACTCATTAATCTTTACCTCCAATATTGCGTCACTTCTCAACGCCAATTATCTGTCAATTAGTTCGATTATAGCGGTTCGGTGGATTGGTGAGGTACTTTTCAAAGCCCCTCTCCCTCTTTGGGAGAGGGGTTTGGGGTGAGGGCTTTACCTTATGAAATCGAATATTTTCAAAATATGGCTCAAAAAGAAGGGGTATCTTATCAGGAACTCATTAATCTTTACCTCCAAGATTGCGTCACTTCTCAACGCCAATTATCTGTCAATTAGTTCGATTATAGCGGTTCGGTGGATTGGTGAGGTACTTTTCAAAGCCCCTCTCCCTCTTTGGGAGAGGGGTTTGGGGTGAGGGCTTTAACTTATGAA
>NZ_PKGG01000510.1:0-654 GCF_046480465.1 Arthrospira sp. PCC 8006 | reverse complement strand
CCGCGACAGCGCTATCCCGCCACCGAAATAGAGGACGGGACGCCGCGCCGCCGTGATCAGCTGCCCGGCGCGGGCCAGACCCTGAGCATCGAGGGGAAAAACGGCGGGCGTCTCCGTCCGGCAGGCAATCACTCCGGGGGTGTGGATGCTTGCCTGCGTTACGTCCTTGGGCAGATCGATGAGAACCGGGCCAGGCCGTCCCGATGACGCCACCCGGAAGGCCTCGGCAAATATGTGCGGGATATCGGCCACGTCGCGCACCAGCCAGGAATGCTTCACGATCGGCAGGGTGATGCCGAACGTGTCGATCTCCTGAAACGCGTCAGTGCCCATGAGCGGGCTCGCGACCTGACCGGTAATGGCCACCATGGGCACGCAGTCCATGAAAGCATTGGCGAGCCCGGTGACCAGATTGGTCGCGCCCGGCCCGGAGGTGGCCATGCACACGCCCGGACGGCCCATCACCCGCGCCCAGGCATCCGCCGCCAGCGCCGCACCCTGCTCATGGCGCACCAGAATATGGTTCAGCGACGAGCCGGTCAGGGCGTCATAGACGGGCATGATCGCCCCGCCGGGATAGCCGAACACATCGGTCACACCCTCGCGCTCCAATGCCTCTACCACCAGCTGCGCGCCGGGTTTCGCGGGCACAGG
>NZ_PKGG01000402.1:0-2259 GCF_046480465.1 Arthrospira sp. PCC 8006 | reverse complement strand
TGAGGTGTGGGCGAATGTCCTGTTTGTACGAATGACTAAGGGGCGTTGTGTTTTCTACCCGAAAAAGGGGACGATTTGGGCGCACCGGGAAACGGGGACTTGTGTGTTGGCGGCGGATAATCAAGTGGCGGCGAGAAAGTTATATAAACAAATGGCAATTAAACTGCATCCTGATAAGCAGTCGGGTAGTCACGAGAAGTTTATTAAGCTGACAAATTGTTATGAAAATTATGAAGCAATTAGAATTAGATTTGGGGCTGAATTTGACGACGACTACCCGGAAGACCCCAAATACTCCAAATACCACTACTACACTGCCAGACAAAGCCACGAGTGGTTCAGAGAAACCTACAGCAGTTATAAAGCCTGGGTCAAAAGACGCAAGGAACAAGACGAGTACGCCAGACAGCAAGTCGAAGAACTCGGCGTGCCTTTTTGATGAAACCAGTCGCCGGGTGTTGGCGAGAAGACCTCGGTTTGAGAAGGATTATCAAAAGGATTTGACTTTCTACCTGGCTAAGGCTTGTGAATATTTACCCTGGCGTTTTTATGTGGAGTTCGAGGTGAATTGTGGGGGAAAGCAGGGTTTTATTGACCTGGTGTTAAAAACCCCAAGCCCTCAACATATGTTGATGGAGTTGAAAAAAGGGACGATAACTATTGAGATTATTAATGAGGTTTTGGAGAGAGGCTATGTGGAGGGGTATAAGCAACGCACCAAGAATGGTAAATATCCGATACTTTATATTATTGGGAATGATTTTTCCCCGGCAACTGAAGAATATGGTAAGTCTGTTAACCAACAGTTCAGGTTAAAGTTTAAAAGATGTAAGTATAAGCCTCAAGTTCTGGTGAGGAATTATGCACAATTAATGGGGTTTTTGGACTCTCGGTTAACGGAAACTGATATCGGTGGTTTTGAGTTAGACCGGGTGAGGCGGGATGTTCCTTTATTGTATGAGTTGCCCATGGGGGATTATATACCATAAAACATGATATTTGTCAAGGTGCGAATAACCGAATACTTTATGCCGGGAAACCGATATAAGTGACGGTTTGAGTGGGGGGTGTCGAGGTGGTGGCGATACGTCGCACTCCGAGGAGCTGAGGGCGGGCAATGCTTTGGAGGCTCGAAATTTGTGTTATAGTAGGTGTCCGTGGAAATTTGAGAGGTAAGTTGATGCGGTATATCAAAGAAATTTTCAAAGATGGGTTCTAGATTTGAGGAATGGTGTATGAATGCAAAGTTTATGTCTACTTCCGAACAAAAAATTTATAATTACACGGTGATTTTTGAAAAAGAATCAGAGGGGGGTTATCATGCTTTTTGTCCGGTTTTGAAAGGGTGTCACAGTCAGGGAGATGATTTTGAGGAAGCCTTGGTAAATATCACGGAAGCAATGGAATTATATATTGATAGTTTGCTTGAGGATAAAGAACCGATACCTGAAGAGAATCTGATCATCAAGCCTGTCCAGATCGCCCGATGAGTAATTTTTCGACAGTTAAGGCGAAAGATTTTATCCGAGTCATTAGCAAATTGGGTTATCAATTACACCGACAGAAAGGAAGTCATGGGATTTATAAACACTCATCGGGTCAAAGGGTGGTTGTACCGATCCACCCGGGTAAAGATTTGAAACCTGAACATTGAGAATCCGCAATCGATAAAAATCATGGTCAAGTGTTCTCTAGTCATCCGCTGTTACAACGAAGAACAACATATCGATCGCTTACTCAGTGGCATCATGCAACAGACTCTCATCGATCGCGAAATCATTATCGTTGATTCTGGCTCTACCGATGCCACAGTCTCCATTGCTTCGCGCTACCCAGTCAAAATTGTTAGCATCCGCCCTGAAGACTTTTCCTTCGGTCGCGCCCTCAACCTTGGCTGTCGGGCTGCCAGTGGTGATATTATAGTCATTGCCAGCGCCCATGTCTACCCTCTCTACAAAGATTGGCTCGAAAACCTACTATACCCCTTCCAGCGCCCGGAAGTTGCCCTCGTCTATGGCAGACAGCGGGGTAACGAAATCACCAAATACTCCGAACATCAGGTTTTTGCCAAATGGTTCCCGGAAACCCCTGACCCCAGCCAAATGCACCCCTTCTGTAATAACGCCAACGCGGCTATCCGCCGCCAAGTCTGGGAAAAACTGCCCTATGATGAGACGTTGACGGGGTTGGAAGATCTTGACTGGGCCAAACGCGCCCAGAGACTCGGATATCAAATTGCCTATCAACCGGAAGCGGAAA
>NZ_PKGG01000241.1:0-7082 GCF_046480465.1 Arthrospira sp. PCC 8006 | reverse complement strand
GCGCAAAATTTTATAATCGGCTGCAAAGGCTGGATAGACTTTAGACCATTCATAAGCAGAAGAACCGCCCCCAAAACCATGCAAAAAAAATAAAGACGGCTTTTTTTCGGCTTCCTTGTCTTCCGAGCTTATCCAGGGGCTTGTGGTAGCCGTATAATACACCATTCTACCTAGAGAAGTAACTATCGAATCTGGCGTAAATCCAAGGGAATAAAACATTTTTAAAACTCCTTTAATTTTGGTTTTTTGCGAATATATTATGCCCATTAAATTGCCTTAATTGGACTATCCCGGTTGCTGAAAATTCCGGTTATATAACAGTGGATAAAATCGCGATAATGGGTAAATTGGCACTTTACCTCATCCCAGAGTGACTTTTGACTGTTATAATTCAGTGATGGGTAACACCCCTCACGGCTATTAGCCCTCAGTGTACTGTCTTTAACTGTCCAGTGACCGGGTAATCAATGGGCCCAATTCCATGATGTTTTTTCCAAAATCTCCTGATTGGGGCTTGTCGTTCCTGAAACCATGGCTAAGGGTATTTATTTAGCATCTAACCAACACAGATAGAACAGTCCCCGGTTGTCGGCTATAGCAGTAACAAAACCCTCAATTTCAATGCTGTCGAGGAATTTAGTTATGAGCATTTCTATGGTAGAGGATTTTAGCCCAATGGTGGTTCAGGAAGTGACTCGAATGCAGAATCACATCGGAAAATTAGACTCTAGCAAGCGAAAAGAAAAAACATCGGAACTGGTAGTTCATCCCGTGGGTACAGACTCACCGAGTTCTAGGAACAGAGCTAAATCTTCCGGGTCTGCTGACTATGAAAAATTGCCACAGTTGTCGCCCTCGACTCGCATTCGGTTAGCGTTGGAAAAATTACAGGGATTTGAGAAAGTAGAGGAGCAATTCCAGCATTGGGGTATTAAATTTCATAATGCGATCGCCCTTCAACCCTCTAATCCGCGATTTGGCATTGAACCTGGGGTAACAGTTCTCATGGGCGCACCCAAGGGCGGCACACTAGAAGTGACATTTTCTGACGGGGTGCGTCAAGTTTGGGCTAGGGTGACAAGTTCTCGACATACGGTGATGTCAGCCTTTGATAAAAATGGCCAATTGCTGGCTACAGATGAGATGAAGGTTAATAAACCTAGTGATTCGATTGGGTCTGTATTACCGAACGCCGAATTAACCGTAACGGCGGAGAATATATCTAAAATTACCTTCTACACTTTTGATGCACAGTTAATTGTGAATCACCTCAAGGTTCAATTTTAACTGGTTTTGGGTATATGGGGCGATCGCACTATGGGGAATCTGAGCAACTATCGCAAAAGGTGCTACAAATTTTGCTAAGATGATGGCAGTTGGGTGGGAAACCATTAGCAATTCCTGACCTGGCGTACTTGGCTTGGTTTGATAACTTAGCCATAAAAATCGGATTAAACAACCAAGGCTGAGTCAAAAGAAGCCATAAACCGCCTAGCTGAATCTTCCAAAAAAACCCATGTCCAGCACAAAACACCAATTTACGGTTCACTTTTGGGGCGTTCGAGGAAGTATTTCCTGTCCGGGAACGACAACAGTTCGATATGGTGGGAACACCCCCTGTGTTGAGATGCGGGTGGGGTCGCAACGATTGATTTTTGACGGTGGGACAGGCTTACGGGTCCTGGGACAAGCATTATTAGCAGAAATGCCAGTAACCGCTCATATGTTCTTTACCCATTCCCACTGGGACCATATCCAAGGGTTCCCCTTTTTTGCTCCGGCCTTTGTTCCCATCAATACGTTTAACATTTATGGAGCGATCGCACCTAATGGTTCCACAATTGAGCAGCGCCTCAACGACCAGATGCTTCACCCTAACTTCCCAGTTCCTTTACAGGTAATGGGAGCTAAACTTAACTTTATTGATCTCACTATAGGCGAGTCAATTTACCTCGAAGATGATCTAGTCATTGAAACGGCTTTACTCAATCATCCGGGGGAAGCCGTGGGATATCGCGTCAGTTGGAAAGGCTACACCACCGCCTATGTCACCGATACGGAGCATTTTCCATATCGTCTTGATGAAAATGTACTCAAGTTAGCCCGCAATGCTAATGTACTGATTTATGATGCCACCTATACCGATGAGGAGTATTACTCGCCTAAGTCTAGTAAGGTAGGTTGGGGACATTCTACCTGGCAGGAAGCGGTGAAGGTCGCTCAGGCTGCGGGAGTTCAAAAATTGGTGATTTTTCACCATGACCCACTACACAACGATGATTTCATGGATAAAATAGGTGAAAACGTGGCTGATGCCTTTCCTAATAGTTTAATCGCCCGCGAGGGTTTATCCCTACAGTTGATTCCGCCGTTAAAGAATATTGCCACCAGTGAAAAGTGAAATTTTCAATAGCCCCCGCCTACTTCTTGAGGTGGGAGCCATTGAATTAGTTGGCCGCACCTCCACCCTAAAGAGACAGAGCCACCAAACTCCCGTGTGATCACCTATCCATCCCCACAGTAAAAGACGGTGGGGAATTCCGGCGATCCGTGTTAATTAAACGGTTCGATAGTCGCAGTAACACCCCGTTGGCGCAATTGTTGTAATAACCTATTCGCCTCGTGTTGGCTGCGGAAGGCTCCAGCTTGGATAAGCGATCGCCCATTAATCACCGTCGTAAAGGCTTGGGGAACAAGCGATCGCACTCTTTGCAGAACTTGACTGCTAGTATCACTCACCACCACTCTATATCGCAACCCCAATATACCCGCCGTAGTTGCAGGCGCAAGACCTGCCGTTACTTGGCTTGGTAGTTGTCCTCCCCCAGTACCAATAGGAATATTACCACCAGGAACCCGGAGAATATCAGACGAGGGTGCTGGTGGTGGGGATGTAATCGTAGATTGTCTTTGGGGTGCTGGCACCGGAATATAAACTGTTTGGGAGTTTTCTTCAGGATTAGAGGCACTGGTCACAGCCCGTCTCATCAGAGACAGCAACAGCGAGCCCGTAGACGAGTTTTCCGCCGCCGACTGAGGTGGTTCTGGTGGAGGTGGGGAACCAGACCCTACAGGGGCAGATATCGCCGGCTGAGGACGTTCTGGCGGCGGTACCGGAATCACAATCGCCTCCGAGTCATCCACAGGAATCGGAGGCGGTGCCGTGTTTGAAAGTGGAGTCACATTAGACTCAGGTAGATAAATGGGTAACGAAGCCGCTTGATTAATGGGGGAAATTGACGAAGAAGTATTTTGACCACCCTCCTGAGTAGAACTTCCCATCATGCGATTAGCGATCGCAGAAGGCCCAGCCCCACTCTGGTAACTACCCGCCAACTCTACAGAGCCAGCATTTTTAGTCATAGCCAACTCATTACCGTAGGCAAGAATCGTTAAACCCTTAGTACCATTATTCACATCATAGCGGCCATTATTGCGGATCACATTCTCTCCCGGTTCCGTTGGCGTTCCCAAATCCGGCAAAGATTGAGCAATAACCACAATACCATCACGCTCATTTTGTTCGATATAGTTATTGCGTAGTACCGGACGAGCGCTCGCTTGAATCACTATGCCATCACGATTATAGGCAATTCGATTACCCACGACAAACGGCTCTGACTGTTGGGCGATATTAATACCAAAACCAGTGTTTTCAAAATCATTATCGCGGATTTCCGGCTTAGATGAACCATAAACAGTAATGCCATTGGCTCCATTATTAGCAAAACTGTTTTGTTGAACTAAAGGCGCACTGGTTCCCACCACAGAAATACCATCATGAATATTGCCCGTAAAGGTATTATTAGATACAACCATCGAGCTAGATTCAATCCATAAACCATAACCGCGCGAGTGAGGATTAGTCACAGTTACCCCACTTAACCGGGCTGCATTCGCTCCCACAATAGCTACATTCTGGTTAGCAAAAACCCGACTGCTAAACACTCCCCCGCCATAAATAACCACATCCTGACCCTTATTCTCGGTATTACCCTGAATTGTAATATTAGGTTTAAGTATTAAGGGGAACGCTTCTCCCGTCTCGGTGCTATAGGTTCCTGGTGCCAATATAATAGCCGTATTCGGTGGGGCGACTCTCAAGGCTTGGGTGATGGTTCTCAACGGTGAAGCCTCGCTACCATTATTAGAGTCATTTCCCGTAGATGAACTCACATAAATTACATTGACTGAATTGGGAGTGGCTGTAGGTGTTTGAGCCAGTAGTAGGGGCGGGTGTATATAGTTGGCTGGTGTCTCCGATAGTTGCTCTGTGCACCCGTCTCTACAGGGGCTAGCGAATGCGGCCGATGCGATTCCCACTAATCCCACACTGGAGACTATAATCATTAAAATCAGCTTTAGAGATAACCAAGCTGTTTTAGGCCTAGGTGAACCTAGGGGGAAGAGAGGGCGGGGTAGCAGCTTCAGATCGCTGCCAGTTAAGTTCCCATCATCGGCTGACGAGGGTGAGTTCAGGGAACTGTTGGGCTGGGTGTCTGTCAATAACAAAGCCTCGGCTGAGGTTTGCTTTTTAGGATATTGACAGTTGCGGGGGGATTTAGAACTCACGGCAAAACTCCGACAAACTGTAATATTAATTGGGAAAATTAATCTATTTTGGTCCAGTATCCCCTATTATGGCAACACCTGGTTTTTTTATATGATTAATTTTCGTAATGGTGGTTCCGCCCACGGCTAAAGAAAATCTGATATATTAACCTGCGCCGTGGTTGATCATGATTGGGCTTGATTATTTGGCTTGATGGAGTTGGTGAGGAGATTTCGATGGGCGATTTGAATCATAAGACTAAACTGGGACAACCAGCACTTTATCGGATTTTAGATGCCAACTTAGACCGGGCGCGGGAGGGTATCCGAACTATTGAGGAATGGTTTAGGTTTGGCTTGGATAATTCGGAAATGGCTGCGGAGTGCAAGAATTTGCGACAGCAACTGGCACAGTGGCACAGTAATGAGTTGCGGATGTCCCGGGATACTACCACGGATGTGGGTACTCAGTTGAGTCATCCCTCGGAGGAAAACCGAGAAAGCCTGGAACAGGTGATACAGGTCAATTTTTGCCGGGTAGAGGAGGCTTTGCGAGTCCTGGAGGAATATGGTAAGGTTTACCATCCCAATATGGGGGCGGCGGTTAAGCAGATGCGCTACCGGGTCTATACGCTGGAAAGTAATTTACTCGCCTACGGACGACATCAGACGCTACAAAGGGCGAATTTGTATTTGGTGACTTCTCCCTCGGAAAGGTTGATGTCGGTGGTGGAGGCGGCTTTACAAGGGGGATTAAAGGTGGTTCAGTATCGCGATAAGGATACTGATGATCATCAGCGTTGGAAAAATGCCCGCCAGCTTTGTCAGCTTTGCCACCGTTATAATGCCCTGTTTTTGGTTAATGACCGGGTTGATATTGCGATCGCTGTTAATGCTGATGGGGTACATTTGGGACAGCAGGATTTACCTATTGCTGTGGCTAAACAGCTTTTGGGTCCTCAAAAAATTGTCGGGAAATCAACTACTAATCCCGAAGAGATGAAACTGGCGATCGCAGAAGGTGCCGATTATATTGGGGTCGGTCCGGTCTATGCTACTCCCACTAAGCCTGATAAGCAGGCGGCGGGTTTGGAATATGTGCGCCATGCGACTCGTCATGCTTCGGTTCCCTGGTTTGCTATCGGCGGCATTAATATGAACAATTTTGATGATGTTTTGATGGCTGGGGCGACTAGGGTGGCTGTGGTGCGCTCTTTGATGCAGGCGGAACAACCTACTTTGGTAACTCAATATTTCCTGTCTCAATTTACCCGTGTTCAAACTTTACGCGATCGCCAGATTTTACCCGAAAATGCTCCGGCGGATTTTTCCTGACCGAGTAGGGCGCTTTCCCGGCAGCATGGATAATTGAGCCTTGGGGGGCGGAGGTGATTGCTAGATGCGATCATAATATCGTCCCCATATCTGTGACGGCGAGTCCTGTCTCCCATCCGGTTAAACACCATAATAGGATTTATACCAAGCCACAAATTTTTCTACTCCCACCTCTATGGGTGTACTTGGTTTAAATCCTACATCTGCTATCAATGAATCTACATTAGCATAGGTAATCGGCACATCTCCCGGCTGCATGGGAAGCATATTTTTCTGGGCTTTTTTCCCTAAGACATTTTCCAGGACTTCAATCAAGTACAATAAATTTACCGGTTTATTATTACCGATGTTATAAATCTGATAAGGGGCAGTGGTTTTCACTCCTTCAATTTCCGCTTGATTGCTTCCCGGTTGTGGGATTTTATCAATTACCCGAATTACTCCTTCCACCACATCATCAACATAGGTAAAATCTCGCTCCATATTACCATAGTTAAATACCGGAATCGGTTGGTCGGCTAAGATAGCTTTCGTAAAAATAAACATCGCCATATCAGGACGATACCAAGGACCATAAACCGTAAAAAATCTTAATCCCGTCGTGGGAATATGATACAGGTGACTGTAGCTATGAGCCATCAATTCATTAGCTTTCTTTGTCGCCGCATACAGACTAACTGGATAATCTACATAATCCCCTACCGAAAAAGGCACGGTTTTATTGGAACCATAAACCGAACTCGAAGAAGCAAAAACCAAGTGTGGGATTTGATGATGACGACAGCCTTCTAAAACATTGATAAACCCCACTAAATTACTATCAATATAAGCGTAGGGATTTTTCAGAGAGTAACGGACTCCGGCTTGGGCGGCGAGGTGGGCTACTGCCTCAAATTGGTGTTCGGAAAACAGTTTTTTTATGCCGACTTTATCGCATAAATCTAGTTTATAAAACGTAAATTTTTCTAAGGGTTTCAGTTGGGCTATCCGGTCTTCTTTTAAAGATACTGCATAATAATCATTGAGATTATCAATGCCAATGACTGTATCCCCCCTTTTCAATAAATGTTGACACAGATGAAATCCAATAAATCCCGCCGCACCAGTTACTAATATTTTCACGGTTTTTTATCCTCATTTATATGGGGGTATTTAGATTATTACAGATAGTCTGTGCTACTATTTGTGGGGGTTAG
>NZ_PKGG01000457.1:0-1358 GCF_046480465.1 Arthrospira sp. PCC 8006 | reverse complement strand
CCAACCTCTGGATKAGAATATGAGCTACCTGCAACTCGCTCTCCCGTTACTCCTAACCCTGAACCATCAGGGTCAGATACTCCGGGTGATGACGATCCGATTCCCTTCTAATCTCAAATCCCCTTGAAAGACTCACCGTTTCAGAGAGGGGAAGTTTTTAAGCAACTTTGGTTCTGCTATACAAGGAAATTGCAGGGTGAATAAACTGCCTTTTCCGAGTTCACTTTTGACCGTCAAAGAACCTTGATGATGATAAGCGATCGCCTGTGCTATGGCTAGTCCTAATCCGGTTCCCCCAGTTGGGCGAGAGCGATCGCTATCCACCCGATAAAATCTCTCAAAAATTCGAGTTGGGGCGGCGATCGGCCATGCCAATCCCTGTATCTTGGACTGTAATTAAAGCCGTGCGATCGCGCACCATTAAACTCACAACCACTTCCCCTGCTATGGCGCGTATATTGAATGGCATTAGCGATTAAATTGGACACTAAACGATAAAGCTGAGATTCATTACCTAACACATAAATTTCCGGAGCCGGAACTTCTTGCATTAGATGAATTTCCGCGCCTAGTTGCAAATTCTGCATATTCTTCAGTTAAATCATGAATTAAATCATTTAAACAACAGGGTTTAAAGGCTTGGCTGGAGGATTGATGTTCCAAGGTACTGAGAAATAATAAATCGGCGATTAAATGACTTAAACGTCGTCCCTGTCGTTCAAGGGTTTGTAGCATCGCCTGCATTTGCTGGGGATTTGATGGGGGAACCCGTAAAATAGCCTCAATAGTTGCTAAAAGAGTCCGGAGGGGAGAGCGCAGTTCATGGTCCGGATTGGCAGTAAACTGTTGTTGCTGTTGATAGGATTGGTAAATCGGCTGCATCGCTAATCCAGACAGCCACCAACCAGCCACCACGACTAAACCTAACGCCAAAGGAAACCCTAAACCTAAAATCCACCTCATTCGATTAACTTCTGCATCAAACATCGCGCTTCGTGCGTCCAATTTGGATATATCCCCAAGAGGAATCTAAGTGCATTGGCGTTTGAGGATTAACCCCCGCACTGTGGAGAATGGTAGTGAATTGATGGTAGCGCGTCCCTCTCGCACTGCGAAAGGTTTGCCAATCGGGGGGGTTGAAGGTTTGGGGTAAGGGGAGAGGATGGTTGGGGGAAAAGGCTAAGAGTTCACCGCGATGATTGAACACCCGGATATAGTAGGTACTGCGATCGCTAATGCCAATGGTATGACGTTGAATAAATCGGGGATGATGGTAACAATCGGTTTTCCTTTTAGACATAAATCGGGAAAAATTTGCCCTTCTCCGACCCGTTGGATCTCCAGATTGAGGGAGCATC
>NZ_PKGG01000380.1:0-2828 GCF_046480465.1 Arthrospira sp. PCC 8006 | reverse complement strand
AGCGGGGAACGGAAGGCGTGAGGTAGAACCTACTACCAAGACGCGACCACTGCCAACCATCCATGATTAGGGAAACCTAATGTCCGGCTTGAACCATCGTAACCATTGGGCAGCGAAACAGGTTGATACGCTGCGTTCAAAAGAACATGGGGAACAGTRGGAGTTTTTATATACTACCCAGAAGCAACGTTTCGTTGTGCACAGACCTTTAATGTACCCCGGTGGAAAGGACAAATCTAAAGATGGAATGCCCGTATAAACGGAACGTTTAAACCCCTTTTAGGCTCTCGACAAGTACATCTTGTTGAGTAGTGAAAGTGTAATCGTATGCCTTTAAGGGGAAGGGATGTGACTGAAAGCCAAGGCCTAATTGTAATGGTTAGGATATGCCCACTAGTCACCGTGTAGATATAGTGACTGCAATCAACAGGAGTTTAACTGAGAAAGCGAGTTTAAATACTACGATGTTGTATTTAGCTCCAAAAGTTGAAGTACAAAAGCAGGGGTTGGTAACCCTGTTCCCGTTGCCAAGGGGTATCTACATCAGGAGCCGTGTGATGCGAAAGTATCAAGCACGGTTTTGAATGGGAGTGGGGGAAGGCGACTTCCATCTCGACCCCTACCGAGTCTTTTTCAAAAAAAGCCAGTAATCGGACTTGAACCGATGACCGTCCGCTTACAAGGCGGATGCTCTACCACTGAGCTATACTGGCTTGGGGTAAAGCTGGAATGATGATTTCAACCACTCAACCGACCCACTGTTTCTTAGTATATCATAGTTTTCTAAATTTGTTCCAAATAATTTAATAAATCTGCCATTTCTTGAGGATTAGGCTGAAACTGAGGCATGGGAGGGGTTTTGCCACTAACGACCTGTTGAATAATACTAATTTGTGATTTTCGTTGGGAAATGTCCTCCAGGTTTGGACCGATTTGATGTTCGACTTGGCTAACATGACATCCCGCACAGTTCATCTCAAAAATAGCGTGTCCTCGGGTTGGGTCTCCGGTTAGTGACAACACTTTTTGAATGTAGGGATCGGAAATTTTCACGGAACTGACTCCCCAGACCCAGAGGAGAATAACCACCATCAGCCCTAGGGCAACCAAAGCCACTCGCTGGATGATCTCGGTTATATGAGTGTTGGCAATATGGTTATCCAAAGCTACACGAATACACGAATCTACAAAAAACTTTACTTGTTCACTGTACAGCTTAATACTTTCCGGGGTTGAGGGCAAGTGGCGATCGCTCAAGGTGGAATTTATCGGTGGAATCTGTCAGAGCTAAATTTAATCCAAGATTAATTCAACATTTACGGGCCATGCGGTATAATGTTTCGGAAGGTGCGAGACGTTTAGGAGACTAAACAAGGCTGTAATGCCTGAAATCACCTCCTAGTGGGGAATCCAATCCCTTGCTTGGATATAAGAAGCTCGCTTCTGACCATCCCCATAACTCTTTATATGTCCCGACGCTTGGAGAAATCTAAGCAAGGCAGGGAACTCAAGGTCATAAACAAACTGAGAAATCAGGGAGTAGAGAGTGCGAAATGTTGAGGAGACCAAATAAGGCTGTGATGCCTGAAATCACCTCCTAGTGGGGAAGCCAGCCCCGAGTCTGGATAAGAGGTCGGAGCCTAGAACCATTCCCCATAACTGTTTATACGTCCCAACGTTTGGATTGAACCCCCAAACAAGGCAGGGAACTCAAGGTCATCAAACAAACTGTTTTGAATGGGAAGTTATGACCCCATGATCACAATGAGTAGAGAGTGCGAAATCTTTAGGAGACCAAATAAGGCTGTGATGCCTGAAATCACCTCCTAGTGGGGAAGCCAGCCCCGAGTCTGGATAAGAGGTCGGAGCCTCGAACCATTCCCCATAACTGTTTATACGTCCCAACGTTTGGATTGAACCCCCAAACAAGGCAGGGAACTCAAGGTCATCAAACAAACTGTTTTGAATGGGAAGTTATGACCCCATGATAACAATGAGTAGAGAGTAACGGCGATAGCCACCCCCAGTTTGAGGAATCATAACCCGTCAGATTGAAGCGGGGAACGGAAGGCGTGAGGTAGAACCTACTACTAAGACGCGACCACTGCCAACCATCCATGATTAGGGAAACCGAATGTCTGGCTTGAACCATCGTAACTCTGTAGTAGCGAAATAGGTTGACACGCTACGCTCAAAAGAACAAGGGGAAAAGTAGGAGGCTTCTTTACCTACCTGCACAGACCTTTAAAGTACCCCGGTGGACAGGACAAATCTCAAGATGGAATGCCCGTATAAACGGAACGTTGTAACCCCTCTAATGCTCTGCCTATAAACAAGTGAGTAATGCTATTCACAAGGCAGTAGTGAAAAATGTAAGCGCATGGTTAGAGGGTAAAGGATGTGACCAGAAGCTAAAGCCCAATTGTCATGGTGGGGATATGCCCACAGGTCACGGTATGGATATATAGCACCAGACAGGAAAGTTAGGACGTATAATGGAGAGGACGAGATGACTAAGAAGACCAAAAATGCCAGCCCCCTATAGTTACGACCTCAGACAAAAAGTTATTGATGCAATTGAACTAGACGGTATGCCCAAAAMAGAAGCCAGTCAAGTTTTCCATGTCAGCCGGAACACCATTAATCTCTGGCTGCAAAGAAAAGAACAGACCGGAGACTTCCTCCATAAACCTAATCACCGCCACTGTCACGATGATCAGACGGCACTAGAAAATGCAAACGCTGTATCACTAACAATGGAGCAATCAGAATAGGAGCCGTATGATGGGAAACTATCACGTAAGGTTTTGTAAGGGAGGGGGAGAAGG
>NZ_PKGG01000064.1:0-25205 GCF_046480465.1 Arthrospira sp. PCC 8006 | reverse complement strand
AACCGGCGAGAATGCCGTTGATAATCATGGATAGGTCTGGTTTACCATCCTTAATCCAGGAGGTAAGGGTAGCAGACACACCGCCAGCAGCGGCTGCTAGGTTAGTGGTAAGGGCGATATAGGGAACGTTCTCATTAGCGGCTAATTCGGAACCGGGGTTAAATCCAAACCAGCCGATCCACAGAATTAAACATCCCAGGGTGGCAATACTCATGTTATGACCAGGAATCGCCCTAGGTTCACCCGATGGACCGTATTTTCCCATGCGGGGTCCGAGGAATGCTGCTCCCATGAGGGCAGACCATCCCCCCACGGAGTGAACTACGGTTGATCCGGCAAAATCATGGAAGTCCATACTTGCTAACCAGCCGTTATCAGTCCAGACCCAGTGTCCGGTAATGGGGTAGGATATTCCGACTAGCAATAGGCTAAATAGGATGAAGGCGACAAATTCGATCCGTTCGGCTACTGCGCCGGATACAATAGTGGCGGCGGTACCTGCGAAGGCGACCTGGAACAGAAAGAAAACTTCTTTGGGTAATCCTTCGGGGAATGGGTCAAGTCCGTAAACGCTGGGGTCTCCGGTCAGGAAGAAGCCACCACCACCGATGAAGGGGTTTTCACCTCCGAACATGACGGAGAATCCAAAGAACCAATAAATTAGGGTGGCGATCGCAAATACGATTAGGTTTTTTGCGAGAATGTTAACGGCATTTTTGTGACGACAAAATCCGGTTTCTAACATCCCGAAACCAGCGTTCATAAAGATTACCAAAATACTGGCAATCACAATCCAAATTGTATTTAAAACACCCTGCACATATTCAGGAGTTATGGGTTGTGCATCCTCTTGGGCGACTGCTGCTAAACTCCAAAATGTAATAATCAGCGCAGTTAGAGGAATGCAACCTAGCAGGCTAGGAGATAGCCATCTGGGTCTTTGGGGCTGAAAAATTGACGAAGTAGGCTGAGGCGCAGAGCCAACTACCTCAGCAAATTGCCGATAACTTCTGGTTCTCGACTTTTGGCGTTTCAACATTTGCTTAGAGTTGTTCAATTTACGTTAATATGGAAGGGATGAGGCGGCAAATGATAGCCGTCTGGTTAGAGAGATGCTTAATCTTGATGCCAACTTATAGCTGCTAATTTGGTAATTAGCCGGACTTTGACAGGTGAGGTTAACCGACAAAACTAACACATCTGTACTCAACTGAGTTGATTTTATAACAGGTGGATCTACCATTTAACCATAACAAGTACAGATAAACTACAACAAATTTCGAGGGATAGTCAGATTCTCTTATGTCCTAGGCTAGAACTTTAAGCTACGATTTTTATCTACTTTCTTAACACTATATTAACCTAAATTCTGTATTCCATGATACAGAAATATATGGCAAATTGCTATACTTGCGCTGAGAGATTATGAGCCAGGTATGATTATGTACAAACTGGTGTAACTCAGGGGTTTTGCTATTACATTTGTTTCAGGTATTCTTGATATCCAAACTGTGCAAGGAGAGTTTGTTTTTCGAGTACAGATTCGGTTAAATCTTGTCGATAGGCTTGGACTTTTTCCATGAGTTGAGGTTGATGAGAAGCCAAAATCTGAACGGCGAGTAGACCTGCATTTTTAGCGTTTCCGATCGCTACTGTAGCCACGGGAATACCGGCTGGCATTTGCACGATAGAATAGAGAGAATCGAGTCCCTGAAGGTTACGGGTGGGGACGGGAACCCCGATCACAGGTAAGGGGGTGAGAGATGCAACCATTCCGGGTAAGTGAGCCGCGCCGCCTGCACCAGCTATAATAACTTTTAATCCGCGTCCTAGGGCAGTTTTGGCATAATCAAACATTCGGTCTGGGGTACGGTGTGCTGATACGATCGCCACTTCCCAACTAATGCCAAAGTCTTGACATACGGCGATCGCTGCTGACATGGTAGGTAGGTCAGAATCACTGCCCATAATAATACCAATTTGAGCAGAGGAGGAGTTAGGGTCCTGAGAGATTGAGTCCATAGCAGTTGTTAATAACTAAGTGAAACTACAGACCCGGATTATAGCATTAGGGGTGGAGATAGTTGGGAGTAACTACGTCTGTTGAGGAATTGTCCCCCCCAATTGAGCTACAATGTTTATAATCATGAGAGAGGCGAAATACGAGGGTTGACATTGCGCCAGTCTGGTTAGACTACAAGCCAGCGGCAGAGGGACCCGGAAGCATCCACTATTATTGAGAGGTAACAGTAAATCATGCTAAAAAGTTACGAAGCGATCTACGAAAACGGTGAGTTTAAATGGTTATCAGACCAGCCAGACCTGAACAAAGCACGAGTGATTGTGACCATCCTTAAAGAAACAGAATCACCACAGAAACGACGCAGATTTCCGGTTCCAGAAGCCGGAAAGGTAGAAATTATCGGTGATATTGTTAGCCCGATTGTTGATGAAGAGGATTGGGAATGTCTGAAATAATTGTGCTAGATACTCATGTCTGGATTTGGCTGATTAATGGGAACTTTGACCGTTTCCCATCTCAGTGTCTAGGGCAGTTTGAATCAGCTTCCAGTCTGGGAGTTTCGCCAGTTTCGTGCTATGAAATCGCCCTAGCTTCTCAGCGGGGTCGTCTGAATTTATCTAAGGGTATGGCAGAGTGGTTTAGGATGGCTTTAGCCCCTGCTGGCATAGAATTACTGCCTTTGAATGCGGAAGTTGCTTGTCAAGCGGTGAATTTATCTACGATTCATAAAGACCCTTTTGATAGGATAATCATAGCAACGGCGTTAGTTTATCAAGGTCAATTAGCCAGTGTCGATCGCCAGTTTAGTAGATATCCAGAATTAACAGATTATTTAATGAGATAAATTTGGGGAAAGCGAGAGTCAGTTTAACCCAGTTATGAATACCAGTTATAAATAAATGATTATTGATTATGAATGACAGCTTGCAGTCCCATGATGTGTCAGTAGATTTAATTAACAGTCAGATTCTAGGTAAACCTGGATTACATACCCTACAAATTCGTGATGGTGTAGTGAAGACGATCGCCACGAAACCAGACCCCGCCGCCGCCGTGATTGATGTCGGTGGTGATTGGATTTCTCTAGGGGGGATAGACCTACAGATTAATGGTGGGTTAGGGTTAGCTTTCCCGGAGTTAACGGGGGAGAATCATCAACAACTGCAAGGTATTTGTGAGTATTTATGGCATCAGGGGGTTGACGGATTTTTGCCTACTATAGTGACAACCACGGTGGAGAAATTTAGGCGATCGCTGGCTATCCTTGGGGAATTTCAAGGGGACCGGAAGGGGGAGGCGGCGGAGATTTTAGGAGTTCATCTTGAGGGACCATTTCTGAATGAGCAAAAACGGGGCGCACATCCTGAAAATTGTCTATTACCGCTGACGATAGATAATGTCAAACGGGTTTTAGGGGATTATGAAAAGGTGGTTAAGGTGATGACTCTAGCCCCAGAATTAGACCCCACAAAGACAGTTATTCCCTATTTGAGGAGTTTAGGCATTATCGTCAGTCTGGGTCACTCTCAGGCTAATTTAGCTGTGGCTAATGAAGCATTTAACCAGGGGGCGACAATGGTAACTCATGCTTTTAATGCGATGCCTCCCCTACATCACCGGGAACCGGGACTATTGGGGGCGGCTTTATGTCGGTCGGAGGTATTTTGTGGGGCGATCGCTGATGGACATCATGTTTGTCCAACCATGCTGGATTTACTGTTAGGGGGGAGTAAGGGGGAGATTTTTGTAGTTAGTGATGCTTTAGCGCCTTTGGGATTGGCGGATGGGGTTTATCCGTGGGATGAGCGGCGCATTGAGGTGACAGGGGGGGTGGCTCGGCTGGAGGATGGAACTTTGGCGGGAACTACTTTATCCCTGTTGAGGGGGGCAGAAAATTTAGTCAGGTGGGGGATTTGTTCTGCTGCTGAGGCGATCGCTTTGGTAACAGAAACCCCCCGTAGAGCGATCGCCTTATCAACGGAAATCATCGGTCAACCGATAACCCGATTATTGCGATGGAGAGAGGATCAGGGATGTCTGAGGGGACAAAGGTTGAGAATTGGAGTCAGGATTTAGCTAAAATAGACAACTATCTCCCCTCCCTAACCTGCTAGGAATGGGGATAGTTAGTAAATTGGTTGGAAGCGCAAAAATTATGGGTGAAGCTAAACGTCGTAAGGAAATGATGGGGGAAAAGTACGGTAAGGAGGAATAGTGCGATTCGTTTGGTAGAAACCAGCCTAAAGCCTACTTGGTTATAGGTTTGGGGGATTACCAGCGGGGACAGAAAAAACCGAAAAAACTGTTCCCTGACAACTGAATTACCTTGAGGGTGAAAGTCCCTCCCGTCAGGTGTAGACGTGACAGCATCATCCCCACTGAGGCGATCGGATTATCGCGACTTGGTGAAGCGGGATGAAAAGGCAGCTCTGCTGGTAGCCTAAACTGGCACTCTGTCGAGCAGGTATCTATGGATAAGGAAATCTGAAGATGTGATCAAAACGTCGTCACCTTAAACCAGCGAAAAGGCTGACACGCTGGAGCCAAAAGGCTAAGGATCAATGGGGTTGGCTGATTGTTCACAGACCAACATACACTCCCTATAAACCCGGCGTAAAGCATCGTCCTAAAGGTACAACCAAAGGTAATTCGGAACGAAGTAACCCATATATATGCTCTCAGGTATTGGTCGATAACTGAGTAGGTAACCAGCCGCAAGCTGTATGTGGTAAGGATTGGGACAGAAGCGAAGGTCTAGGGTAATGCCTAGAATAGGCTGACAGTTCCACGATGTTACGGAATATAGAGTTGCCAGTAACAGGAAATGAAATCTGAAACGAGTGTAAAGACTACGGAAAGACTGGAATGGGGTGGCATCAACTGGAAAAAGGTTGAACGTCGCATATTCCGCCTGCAAAAACGAATCTATAAAGCCTCAAAGCGTGGTGATTTCAAAGCAGTTCGCTATCTCCAAAAGTTGTTATTAAAGTCCTGGTCAGGGAAGCTATTAGCGGTTAGATGGGTAACTCAAGCTCATGAAGGTAAAAATACGGCGGGTGTGGACGGGGTAAAATCCCTATCCTGGAAAGGAGAAATAAACCTGGTGGGAGACCTGAAGCTAGGTAGTAAAGCCAAGCCTACCCGGAGAGTAGACTCGACAGAAACGGTCGGGGATGCTCCAAGTCGGAATGGAGACCAGACTATATTTGACCGTGCGGGTCAGGGTTTGGTGAGACTAACATTAGAACCGGAATGGGAAGCCAAATTTGAATCTAACTGTTATGGATTTAGACCGGGACGCTCATGCCATGATGCCATAGAAGCAATATCGAATCATCTGGAGTCAGAGCCTAAATGGGTGTTAGATGCCCAGATAACTAAGTGCTTGGGCGATCGCATTAATAGCGATCGCCTGTTGGATAAATTAGGAACATTCCCTAGATTACGCCGACAAATAAGAGCATGGCTCAAATCCGGTGTAATGGATGGAAAACAGCTATTTCCGACCAAGGAAGGCACTTCCCAAGGAGGTATAATCCAGCCATTACTGGCAAATATTGCCCTCCATGGAATGGAAGAAGATCTGATTTTGATGGCTGATCAGCTATCTGGAAGAAAGCCAGTTAACCGCAATGAACTATCTGTAATTAGATATGCGGATAAGTTGGTTATACTTCACGAAGATGGTGCTGTAATCCATCACTCCCAACAGGTAATCAGGGAGTGGTTAAAGCCATGGGGTCTTGAATTAAAACCAGAGCCAACGAGGATAGCCCATACTCTTGATGGGGAGGATGCAGGTTTCGACTTCCTCGGTTTCCATATTCAACAATACCGAGTGGGAAAATATCACTCTGGAAAAGACAGAAAGGGCAACTCTCTGGGTTTCAAGACTATGATCAAGCCATCCCGAAAGGCAGTCAAAGAACACTATGAGCGACTGGTTAGGGTAATTGATGCTCATCAAGCTGCCCCTCAAGCAGCACTCATCAGGAGATTGAATCGAATCATTATCCGATGGAGTCACTATTACTCAACAGTAGTATCAAAAGAAGTGTTTAATGAGTTGGATTATCTGCTATTCGGAAAGCTGAGAAGATGGGCAAATCGCCGTCATCCCAATCAGACCGGAAAATGGGTGGCTGATAAATACTGGCAGAGTATTGATAACAGAAATTGGGCTTTTGCTGTCCGAGGACATGAGGAAATAGCTCTCTTAAAACATTCCCAGAAACCTATGGTTAGGTATGTTAAAGGCAAAGGGGCAGGCTTTCCTAATGGTGGCAATTTAAGCTATGGGAGTATAGGCAATTGTTGAAATTATCAGTGATGGTAGCTGAGGTGATCATGACAAGATCTGTAACATTGAGGAGCCGGATGAAGGGAAACTTTCATGTCCGGTTTTGAAGACGAGTTAGGATGGTGACATCTTGGCTTAGTTTAACTATCTTGCCTTGGGTACCGATTACTAAAACCCAAAGCGAACAGTTTATGCAATGGACTACTAAGGGGGCTTGGTTTGGAATTAGCTTTTTAGTGATTTTTTGGCTAACTATTCGGTTGGTTGGTCCGGCTTTGGGCTGGTGGACGGTTGATTAGCTAATGCGGTAATTAGCACGCTGAGAATCAGCTAATCATCTTACCTGTAGGGTTAATTGATTAATTAGCCTTACAGGTTGCCAGCCTAGGGGTGGACTTCCCGAAAAGATTGAGTTTTGTTAAATTTAGTTATGTTTATGATAAGGATTTGTTCTAGCTATGGTAAAACTCGAATCACTATGCTAGATATGAGAAGGCTATCTCTAAACCTAATGTCATCAAGGATTTGGGAACAGAGCGATCGCTTTGTTTTCAGTTTGTTTTCAGTTGATTGAGGCTCTGCTGGAGCTGGAATATTCAACCGATGATGATGATCAATTGGGTTAGCAGAAGTGATGCTGTGCCAACATCGAAACATCCAGTCATTAGATTATGTTAAATTTTGAAAATAATCTAAAGATTGTGGTGACAGGAGAAAAACTATGTTTATCAGACTTGCAGAGCAACATCGAAGATTCGTTCAGGATTTGGTGATGAATCTTAAAGCCCTAGCCATTGTGCTTGAACGGCGGGGCTACCTGGCTTCCTGCTATACTTGTGGGGGCCAAATGAATAGCGCGTCATTTATGGTCAGCCTGGGTGAAAACCATCTGATCCGGTTTTTGGTGTCGGATTATGGGATTACCTGGACGGAGATGCGCGACGATCGCGAATTGATGAAGTTGGAAGGTGCAGAGGCGATCGCTCAATTAGAGGAACTCGCGAGTCTGGTCAAGCATGATATACTCGGACCGGCGGCTGTACCCCAAAGCATTCATCAGGGATAAGGGATAATTACCAATCCAACCGGGTCTTAAAATGCTAATGTAAATATATAGGTGCGAGACGTTTAGGAGTCAAATAAGGCTGCAATGGCTGAAATAACCTCCTAGTGAGACTTTCACCCCTTGGTGGAATAAAAGGGACTCGTACCCTGACCATCCCATAACTGTTTATATGTCCTCAAAGCGAAAGCTAGGCAAGGGACTCAAGGTCAATCCCATAAAAGAAATCGAATATCCAATCCAAGTATACCACAAGGAGGAGTATTAAAACCACTTGGGCGATTATGGGAAAGAGTAACGGCGATAGCCACCCCCAATTTCAGGAATCACAACCCTGGGACTGAAGCGGGGAACGGAAGGCGTGAAGTAGAACCTACTACCAAAAGCGACCACTGCCAACCATCCATGACTAAGGAAATCTGAATGTTCCGACTTGAACCATCGTTATTACTAAGCAGCGAAATAGGTTGATACGCTGCGCCCAAAAGGGTAAGGGGAAAAGTAGGGTTTTCTACATAACACCTACACAGACTTTTAAAAGTACGCCGGTGGAAAGGACAAGTCTAAAGATGGAATGCCCATATAAACGGAACGTTTTAAGTCCTCCTGGACTCTGAATATCTGGTCGAGATATCAGTAGTGACAAATGTAAGCGCAAGTCCTAGAGGATGTGAGATGTGACCAAAAGCCAACGCCCAGTTGTAATGGCTGGGATATGCTGACAGGTTACGGTTTGATTGTAAGGTTAGAGTCTAGTGGGAGTTACTATGACGAAAGCGAGTTCAAAGAAAGGCTTTGAGAAATCAAAGCCAATCAAGACGTGCGTTTGTATGGAAGGCTATCCCATGGGCTAAGGTCCAACGGAAAGTTTTCAAGCTCCAAAAGAGGATATACCAAGCAGCTAAATCCGGGCAGGATGCAAAGGCTAGAAGGTGGCAACGTCTACTGGTGAAGTCATATTATGCTCGACTCTTAGCAGTGCGGCTGTAGGGGCGGGTTCCACGGTCAGCCATGCTTCCCAACAGTCAGCTTAATGAACCCGCCCCCCAAGCGGGTCAAGGCCAAAAGACAGCCGGAGTCGATGGAGTGATAGTAATATCGCCTAAACAAAGGTTAAAACTAGCTGAGAGCATTAAGGGAAACCTCAAAGCAAAACCCTACATGGTGCGTTACCAGAAAGTTTTTCGTTTCTCTGCCAAGTCTCTCAATGTAACGCACCCTACACGGGTGTGGATTGCAAAACCTGGGAGGGATGAAAAAAGCTGGAATAGGAATTCCCACAATCCAAGACAGAGCTAGGCAAGCCTTGGTTAAATCAGCGCTCGAACCTGAATGGGAATCGAGATTTGAAGGCACAAGCTATGGGTTCCGTCCCGGACGGTCAGCCCAAGACGCAATAGGCTGAATAAATTCAGCCATAAATCAAGGAAATTACTATGTTCTTGATGCAGGTGCGAGACGTTCGGGTATGAGGGCTGAAATGCCCGAAATCACTGCCCGGTGAGGATTCCAGCTCCGAATCTGGATATAAGGAGACCTCTCCTGAGCATCCTCATAACTGATTATATGTCCCGACGCTTGGAGAAATCTAAGCAAGGCAGGGAACTCAAGGTCATAAACAAACTGAGAAATCAGGGAGTAGAGAGTAACGGCGATAGCCACCCCCAGTTTTGGAAATCATAACTCCAGGATAGAAGCGGGGAACGGAAGGCGTAGGTCGGAACCTACCTCCTACTCGACCACTGCCAACCATCCATGATTAGGGAAACCGAATGTCCGGCTTGAATCATCGTTAATACGGAGTAGCGAAATAGGTTGAAACGCTGCGTTCAAAAGAACAAGGGGAAAAGTAGGGTATTTATGTCATCACCTACATAGACCTTTAAAAGTACCCCGGTTCTGAGGACAAATATAAAGATGGAATGCCCGTCGAGACGGAACGTTTTAACCCCTCTAATGCTCTATTGCGAGTTGCACTCGTAGTAGTAGTGAAAAATTTAAGCGTATGCTTAGAGGGTGAAGGATGTGACCATAAGCCAATGCCCAACTGTAATGGTTGGGATATGCCCACAGGTCAGCAGGGTGTGGATATAGATACTGCGATTAGTAGGAGTATAATGGCGAGAGCGAGTTGAAAGACTACGTGCTGCATAAAGCTCAGAACATTGAAGTACGAAAGCGGGGGGTAGTAACTCTGTTCCTATAACAAAAAAGGGTATCCACATCAGGAGCCGTGTGCAGGGAAACTCGCCGGCACGGTTTTGAAGGGGAGGTGATGGAGGTGACTTCATTATCGACCCCTACCAGAGCATGATGTTCAAGCTCTTTGGCAATCCCAAGCTGCTGCTAGTTCTCTAAGAATCGATGTGGTTTGGGGTAGTTTTTTGTGGCAGTATATGACAGGTTTGCAGTCTGGGTGGGAACACCTATATGTTGAAACGAATAACATTCACCTTCATTCTGTAACCCAAGGACAAGGTGAATTGGTTGTTTTGTTACATGGTTTTCCTGAGTTTTGGTATGCTTGGCGTTATCAAATTCCGGCGCTTTCTCGTTATTTTAAGGTAGTTGTGCCTGATTTGCGAGGTTACAATGACTCAGATAAACCGGAAAGTGGTTATGATCTCGATACCCTTAGCCAAGATATCCGAGGATTGATTCAGCGCTTGGGATATGCAAAAGCCCACATTGTTGGTCATGATTGTGGGGGGGCGATCGCCTGGAATTTAGCCCAAAAATTTCCAGAATCAGTTAACCGTTTGGCTATTTTAAACGCACCGCCTCCCCATAGGTTTGTTCAGGAACTTATGGGCAATTTTGATCAAATTCGTCGCAGTTGGTTTGTGTTGGCTTTTCAAGTTCCGGGGGTTCCTGAATGGCTAATTCAGCAAAACTTGAAAGAGTTTATCCGTGGTTTTCTGCGAGAACACGCCATCCGCAAGGGGGCTTTTAGTGCCGAAGAAACGGAAATTTATCAGGCGGCGTTAGAAAAGCCGGGAGTATTGCGATCGGCGATTAATTACTATCGTCAACTCCTGCAACCACCGGGCTTATTTTCCAGTTGGATGCGTCCCACGGAAATCAATGTACCCACATTGGTACTATGGGGAGAAGATGATTCATTTCTGAGTCAGAAACTGGTTGAAGGTTTAGATAAATTGATTACTGCGCCTTTTCGACTACAATTGGTTTCGGACTGCGGACATTGGATGCAACAGGAAGTCCCCCAACTGGTTAATCGGGAATTATTGAGTTTTCTCAGGAACTAATGAACTCCTCCCCCTGACTATAGTGGGAGACAGGGGTGGGGAGTGCCGGACTTCAGGGGCGGCGATTAATTGCCTTTTTCCACTGGTTAAAGGGGACTTGATTTAACTAAATTAATGATTTATTCCTCATCAGTATTCTCGTCAATGTCTTCGACATCATGATCATCTGTGTCAGGATTATCATCAAGTTTAACAACAGAGGTGGCTGATACAACTGCACCCCCTGCTAAAGCGGCACGGACTTGTTTATCAATTTCTTCGGTAAATGCTGGGTTTTCCTGCATATAGGTGATGGTGCGATCGCGTCCTTGACCGATATTCTCGTTGTTGTAGCTATACCAAGCGCCCTTACGTTTAATCACTCCGGTTTCTTCTGCGAGGTCAATCAAACAACCGATAGTTGAGATTCCCTGGCCGAAAATAATATCAAATTCAGCGATTCGGAAGGGTGGCGCGACCTTATTTTTAGCCACCTTAACTTTAGCGCGAATGCCATACTCGTCCGAGCCTTTTTTCAGGGTTTGGGTGCGGCGGATATCAAGACGGACCGAGGCGTAGAATTTAAGGGCATTCCCCCCGGTGGTAGTTTCTGGGTTGCCGTAGACAATACCAATTTTTTGGCGTAACTGATTCAGGAAAATAACTGTACAGCCAGATTTACCGATATTTCCGGTAATTTTCCGTAGGGCTTGACTCATTAACCGGGCTTGTAGTCCCATGTGAGAATCCCCCATATCCCCTTCAATTTCCGCACGGGGAACTAAAGCAGCTACCGAGTCTACCACTACAATATCAACCGCTACCGATCGCACCAATTGATCTACTATTTCTAAAGCCATTTCCCCCGTGTCCGGTTGGGAAACTAGGAGATTTTCAATATCCACCCCCAGGGCGGCTGCATAGGTAGGGTCGAGGGCGTGTTCAGCGTCCACAAAAGCTGCTATTCCGCCAGTTTTTTGGATTTCGGCGATCGCATGGAGAGCCAAGGTAGTTTTACCGGAACTTTCTGGGCCATAAATTTCAATCACCCTTCCCCTCGGCAAACCACCACCAAGGGCCAAATCCAAGGTTAATGCGCCACTGGAGATAGTTTCCACCTTCATACGGGCGGAGTCTCCTAGGCGGACAATAGACCCCTTACCAAAACTCTTTTCGATTTGGTTAAGGACTGAATTTAGGGCTTTCTGCTTTTCGGAATTCTCGGTTTTGCTGGCCATTAGCTTTGAATCCTGCTCAGAGTAAAAATTGGTAAAATTGCGGATCAAAAATAGATCTATGTGATCATCTGAAGATCTACCCCACCCACTCGCGGTGGGAGAGGGTGGAAGTTCCATTTTATGTTAGCAGTTGGATCACATTACTGGTAAAGGTAAGGCTGAGGGGATGTAACCCCAGACAAATAGGTGCGTCAGTTGGCAATTTTCAAGTTTCTGACGCACCGGAGTAGGAGATAGCCCGTGGCCAATTTTCTGGTTAATAGGCGATCGCCCATTGCTATAGGTTAGAAGTAGCGAATGATAGCTTCGGCGAATTCTGAACACTTGAGGGGTTCAGCCGGAGGTTCCATGAGTCGGGCCAGATCATAAGTTACCTCACGGTTAGAAATCGCCGCCCCCAGACCTTTTTTAATCAAGTCTGCCGCTTCTTGCCAGCCCATATATTCTAACATCATCACCCCCGAGAGGATTAAGGAACCGGGGTTAACGCGATCGAGTCCAGCGTGTTTAGGTGCTGTACCGTGGGTAGCTTCAAAGACCGCGCAGGTGTCACCAATGTTCGCACCGGGTCCCATACCTAATCCTCCCACCATAGCGGCGGCGGCGTCTGATAGGTAGTCTCCGTTAAGGTTCATGGTAGCCAGGATAGAGTATTCGCTAGGACGGGTTTGGATTTGTTGGAAGATGCTGTCAGCGATGCGATCGTTGACCATAATTTTATCTTTCCATTTACCATTACCGTGACTTTCCCATAGCGCCTCCAGAACCCCCTTCACCTCATCGCAGATTTCTTGGCGTTTTTCTGGGGTCAGCGCATCAAAACCAGGTTCTACCTGGCGCGCGTTATCTTCTAGGGAGATGTCAGGTTTATGTTCTTTGTTGCCGAGAATCCATGATTCTCGTTCCGTGATACATTCTTCCCGAAATTCCGTAGTTGCTAGTTCATAACCCCAGTCTCGGAAAGCCCCCTCCGTGTATTTCATGATATTGCCCTTATGCACCAGAGTCACCATTTGCTTATTTTTGGGGAGGCGCAGGGCGTGTTTAATGGCGCGACGGACTAGCCGCTGGGAACCCGTTTTACTGATGGGTTTAATGCCGATACCCGAGTCTAGGCGGATCTGTTTTTTGCCATGTTCCGGGGTCGCCGGGATTAGGTCATTGTTGAGGGTGTCGATTAATTTTTGGGCGATTTCCGTACCCTCGCGCCATTCAATGCCTAAGTATATGTCCTCCGTGTTTTCCCGATAGATGATCACATCGAGTTGTTCCGGGTGTTTGTGGGGGGAGGGGGTGCCGGGATAGTAACGACAGGGACGGACGCAGGTATATAGGTCGTTGATTTGGCGTAGCGCCACGTTAAGGGATCTGATGCCGCCGCCTATGGGGGTGGTTAGGGGGCCTTTGATGGCGACACCATATTCTCGGATAGCGGTGAGGGTGTCTTCAGGTAAGTATTGATAAGTTCCGTATTGTTCGCAGGCTTCGTCCCCAGCGTAAATTTTAAACCAACTGATCTGGCGTTGGCCGCCGTAGGCTTTGGCCACTGCTGCATCTATTACTCGTTCTGTCGCTGGCCAGAGGTCTACACCGGTGCCGTCGCCGCGAATGAAGGGAATAATTGGGTTATCGGGAACAATAGGTTCTCCGTCAGAGAAGGTGATTTTCTCGCCTGTATCGGGGGGGGTAATTTTTTCGTACATGATCTGTTCTTAACTCTAAACCTTCAGGTTTCCCTTATTGTGTCATGATTTTTGACTGCACTCGGCAGCGATCGCCACAGAAATTTATCTTTTCTTTAGAATTGCCTCTCACCAAACCTAGGGAACATAAACTATGATTGAGGTAATTTCCGTGTTCTATGATGCAAAATCTGCATTCGGAATTATAACTTAAACAAATGCAATAAAAGTACAATTAGCTCTTCAAAAAATGTAACCTCACAAATTAGGCGATCGGTGTATGATTTTTTTAAGGTGGAGGTAGATCCAACCAAAAACATTGCCAAGCACAACTACCTTCATGCAGATGAGAGCGGGCATTGAGAATCAACACCAAAATCGAAAATATCGTTTCCGAACTTCAAGCTCAAACTTTCCATTGAGGATCAACTTCTAGCTGAGTGTACATAATCTATATATCACCGGCTAAGTTCCGTGTAGGGGCTTGTTATTAAAGCCACAAGCGTTGGGGTTAGGTTTTTAGGTTACTTAATTAATGTTCCCCAACCACTTCAAAAATATTTGCCCGTAAATACTTCACTTCAAAACCACTTGAGGTTATGAACTATGGATAGCGTAAATACAGTAGATCGCAGTGATTATCAAAACATTTCAATTCCCAGCCTAATCAATAAAAGATTATCTGACCAAGGACAAGACTTCCCAGTAGCTAACACCGGAAAATATGTCGAACGTCGTCTACAGGGTGATCTCACCTATGGACTAGAAAACCTAGGCTTAAAAAATTTAGGTCATGTCTATCATAATCTACCAGTTCCTATTCTGATTGAACACGCAGTAGCTAGGGGGGAAGGTGTCTTAGCTTCCAATGGTTCCCTTTGCGTAAAAACTGGTAAATATACAGGTCGTTCTCCTCACGATAAATTCATTGTTGAAGAAGCGAATAGTCGGGACGAAATCCACTGGAGTAAAATGAACGTCCCCATTCCTGAAGAAAACTTCGATCGCCTATGTCGGCGGGTACGTTCGTACATCCAAGGTCGCGATTTATATATCTTTGATGGCTTTGTCGGAGCAGATCCCCAGCGTCGTTTTGGTGTGCGGATCATCAACGAGCTGGCATCTCAAAACCTGTTTGTTCACCAACTGTTTATTCGTCCGACAGACGAAGAACTACAAACCCACAATTCTGACTTTACAGTAATTGCAGTTCCTGGACTCCACGGCGATCCCGAAGATGATGGCATCAATAGTGAAGCCTTTATTGTACTTCACCTGTCCAAACGGCTAGTAATTATTGGTGGTTCCAAGTACGCCGGAGAAATCAAAAAATCAGTTTTCTCCCTGATGAATTACTTTATGACCAAAGCTGATGTGCTACCCATGCACTGTGCAGCCAATGTAGATGACGCTGGTAATACTGCCTTATTTTTTGGTCTATCAGGAACCGGAAAAACCACCCTTTCTGCTGATCCAGACCGCTATCTAATTGGGGATGATGAACACGGCTGGTCAGAAGATGGTATCTTCAACTTTGAAGGTGGTTGCTATGCGAAAACTATCGCCTTGTCGCGGGAAAATGAGCCCCAAATTTGGGATGCGATCCGGTTTGGTTCAATGATGGAAAATGTAGTGCTCGATCGCTACACTCGGATTCCCGACTACAATGATGGTAGTTTAACAGAAAATACCCGGGTTGCCTATCCCATTGACTACATTCCCAATGCGGTTATTCCTAGTGTTGGTGGTCATCCCAAAACGATTCTATTTTTGGCTGCAGATGCTTTCGGAGTTCTACCCCCCATCTCTAAACTGACCCGCGAACAAGCGATGTATCACTTTATGTCTGGTTACACCAGCAAGGTAGCGGGAACCGAACGGGGTATCAAAGAACCAGAAGCGACTTTCTCGGCTGGGTTTGGTAAATGTTTCCTACCCTTAGAAGCGGCGATTTATGCTACTTTGCTAGGTAAACGCCTTGCGGATCACCCAGAAACCAATGTATATTTGGTGAATACTGGCTGGTCTGGTGGTGTTTATGGAGTTGGCAGTCGTGTTCCCATCAAATACACTCGCGCCTTAGTGTCGGCGGCGGTGAATGGAGACTTGGATAATGTGAAATTCCATGAGCATCCGATCTTCAAGATTTGGGTTCCTGATGCTGTACCAGGAGTTCCGACGGAAATTCTTGATCCGGTGAAAACCTGGTCTGATTCCCAAGAGTATGAAAAACAAGCGAAATACTTGGCTAAGTTGTTTGTGGACAACTTCAGTAAATATGTGAATGTACCAGAGGAAGTAACCGCCGCTGGTCCCCTTGTCGATTAATCAAGGATTGGGGGACAATTCCCCCAATACCCTATTCTCAGGTCTGAAAGTAGGTCGCGGCGTTGTCGTCGCGATTGAAATCATACTAAACCCGATCGCAAAGCGACTACAGCAACCATTACCCGGTCATCAACGGCTAATTTATTCATAATCCCCCGAACATGAGTTTTAATAGTGTTAGGACTTAAATAAAGAGCCTCAGCAATTTCTGGGTTACTCTTACCTTCTACCATAAGTTTAAGCACCTCTAACTCGCGGGGGGATAAGGTACCCAAGTTAGTAGTTTGGGGTGTGGGTGGCTTGAGGTGTTCCATGACCAAACGAGCAACTTGAGGATCTAGATAGGTTGCACCTTCATAGGCTGCCTGTATTGCTACAATCAAACTATCAACACTAGCTCCCTTAACACAATAAGCATCAGCGCCACTAGAAAGGGAAGCAAGTACCTCCGTCTCTGCTGTGTGGGAAGTGAGCATCACGACTCTGATTTCTGGTAGGATTTCTTTAATCTGTTTGGTAGCTGCAATGCCATCAAGGCGAGGTAACCCGATATCCATAATCACAATATCAGGTTTTTTCTCTTTGGCGGCTTCTACGCCTAAATAACCATCTTCAGCAATACCAACTAGGGTAATATCTGGACAGTCTGATAAGACTTGCTCTAACCCTAGTTGCATCATAGGATCGTCTTCAACAATTAGAACGCGCATTATTGTTCACAGGAATGTTATAATAGCAGATTAGTCAACAGTTAACCAAGCCTAGGCTGGGCTAACAGTTTAACAGTTAAGGATGACGGCGGAAACTATAGTCAATATAATATTAGCGATTAGTGTTGATACTTCCCCGTTCAATGAGAGATGTAAGGGGGGTCCTGTGAAACCAAGCAGACCGAAAATCTCAACGGACTTTGAGAATTTGGACAAATTCCCCGGCTTGAATGCAGGTCTGACCGACTGGAAGCATAGCGAGGGCGTTGGTTTGGGCGAGGTTAATCAGGTTTCCAGAGTTTTGACTTCCTGGGGCGAGGATAAATTTGGTTTCGCCATTGACCGATCGCAGATTTCCCCAAAGGTAGGTTTCTCGCTTACCCCCCGATCGCAATTCGGTTGACGATCGCACTGGCCACCACTCTGGTCCCCAAAACTCACCCGCGAGTCCGCTTCGTTTTTTCAAAGCCGGTTGGACAAACCGCCAGCAGGTGACTAAGGCTGACACGGGGTTTCCGGGTAAACCAAAATACAAACAATTGGGAAAGGTCGCGAAGGTGAGGGGTTTTCCGGGTTTGACGGCTACTGAGTTGACCAGAATTTCCCCCCCAAGGTCAGCGAGAATTTGACCAACATAATCATAATCCCCGACGGACACTCCCCCGGTTGATAATACTATATCAGCGGTGAGTAGGGCTTTGGCGATCGCGGTTTTGAGGGCTTGGGGTTCATCGGGAATAATCCCTAAAATAAGGGGTTCTGCGCCCATTTGCATCACCCAACTAGCTAAAGCATACTGATTAGAGTCTACTAGCTTTCCTGGGGCTATGGGATGCTCTGGGGGGATTAATTCATTCCCGGTTGATATCAATGCTACCTTGAGTTTAGCATAAACTGGGACGGAGACACATTTGGCGGCGGCTAAAACTGCGATTTCTGCAACTCCTAAGCTAATTCCCGGAGGTAGCAGAGGGTCTCCGGCGCGACTATAGGACCCCTGATGACGCACAAAGGCTCTCAGTTGGGGGGTGGTTAGGATTTTGATGCGATCGCCATCAGGTTGGGTATCTTCCTGAATTACAATGGTATCAGCCCCAGGAGGTAAACAGGCTCCGGTAAAAATGCGCGCGGCTTGTCCGGGGGCGATGGTTTTTTGGGGACAATATCCGGCGGGTATTTCTTCTATGACTTCCAAGGTAACAGGATGTTCGGCGCTACTGTGGGCGACATCAGCATAACGGACAGCATAACCGTCCATGGCGGAGTTATCCCAGTGGGGGAAGTCTAATTCACTGGTAATCGGGGCGGCGAGAATGCGTCCGGTAGCCTCGGATAATTTGACGAGTTCTATATGTTGTTGGTGGGGTGGGGCTACTTGTTCTAAAATAATTGCTTCTGCGGCTTGGGCTGATAACATACAATCTCACCATGGGGATTTATGGGTTTTCCTGTCAATACTCTATAGCAGCTTTAGCCGCCTCTATGCTAGAGTTAATCATATCTTACTCAGTGATGCGATCGCTATGGAAACTACAGGTTTGACGGCGGAACAACACCGCCAAAAAATGCAGCGCCGCAAGGAAATTCAAGACCAGCGGGTAGCTGATAGACAGGTGGAAAAGGGTTTGATTATTGTCAATACTGGCAATGGGAAGGGTAAAACTACGGCCGCTTTGGGGATGGTTTTACGATCGCTTGGTCATGGCTATAAGGTGGCGATCGTCCAGTACATCAAGGGCGCATGGGAACCAGCAGAAAAGGCGGTTTTCAGTCTCTGGCCGGAACAATTACAGTTTCATGCTTTGGGGGAAGGTTTTACCTGGGAAACTCAAGACCGCGATCGCGATATCCAAAGGGTTCATGAAGCCTGGAAACTTAGTCTATCTTTAATTGAAAATCCTGAGATTAAGTTAGTCCTTTTAGATGAAATTAACATTGCGATAAAATTGGGATATCTCACTGTAGAAACGGTTTTGGAGGGTTTGGACAAGAAACCTCACGAGTCCCATGTGATTTTGACGGGTCGTGGGGCTCCCCCTAGTTTGATAGAACGGGCGGATCTGGTTACGGAGATGACCTTGGTTAAGCATCCTTTCCGGGAACAAGGGGTTAAGGCTCAACCGGGTATCGAGTTTTAAGTTATCTATAATTAGGGGAATTTAATGAGTCCTTTTCGAGTGGGAATTGCTGGACCTGTGGGGTCGGGTAAGACGGCTTTACTTGATGCACTGTGTAAAGCCTTGCGCGATCGCTTTCAAATGGCTGTGGTTACTAATGATATTTACACCCAAGAAGATGCTCAGTTTCTGATGCGATCGCAAGCCTTAGAAGCCGAGAGAATTATCGGCGTGGAAACGGGAGGCTGTCCCCATACCGCTATCCGTGAGGATGCTTCGATTAATCTTAGTGCTATTCAAGAGTTGGAGTCTACTTTTCCTAATTTGGATGTGGTGTTTTTAGAGAGTGGTGGCGATAATTTGGCGGCGACTTTTAGCCCGGAATTGGTCGATTTAACTCTCTATGTTATTGATGTGGCGGCGGGTGATAAAATCCCCCGCAAAGGTGGACCCGGAATTACTAAGTCCGATTTATTGGTGATTAATAAAATTGACTTAGCTCCCTTTGTGGGGGCGGATTTAACCGTCATGGAAAGAGATGCTAAAAAGATGCGCGGAAATAAACCTTTTGTCTTTACTAATCTCAAGGAAAAACAAGGATTAACTACTATCCTCGATTTTATTCAGTCTCATATCATTAACTGACCAAACCTTAATATCTATACCACATCACAGACACCTATAGGCGATCGCCTCCCCCCTATTATTGGCTCAAAAAGTTAAGTTTTGCTAATACTTCCAGCCAGATAATTTTGATGTTCCGAACGACATTAAGAATTAATAAGTTTTTATTGAAAATAGCTCGCAAAAGGTTGACGAAATCATAGGGGTTCTGGTATCCTAGAATAAATCGCACCCAAGGGGTTACTGTGTCTATACGCAAAAAAAGGCGCTGAAACCCTTATTATAGCGCCCATACAAATATTTTCTGGCTAAAAAATATAATTCACGAATCACGAGTTTTGGGTAAGTAAGGGACGGCCAAAAATCGACCTCTTGACAAAAACGACATTTTGTGCATATCCCCAACCAACCCAGAATTGAAGTCGGTTAGCGAATAGAGGCGCGAATAGCAGGTTGAGGAAACATAGACTCAAAACTATGCTGTCGTTCTGCGAGGGGTTCGGCGGCGTGGTCCCAGAGACTTTCATAGAAAAAGAAAGCGACACCGAATTGGCGATCGCGGGCGGCGCGAACCTTGGACTGGATGAAATTGATAGGAACTGGTCTAGTTCTCAAACCGGTGAGAATACCAACCCCGGTAGAAATCTTGTTTTGTGCGGCTTTCATTTCCGGGCGATTCAACTCAGTAATAAAAAAGTCCAATTCATCCCGATAAACCTGCACGACCAACTCATCAACAAGACCGTCTCTAACCCAAGTAACCCAATCCTGTAAATGACCGTTATAGGCGATATGATAAGGGTTCGGACTAACGGAAATAATGCTATGAGGTTTTTTGGCTTTAATAGCGCGGTGCAATTGTCTCATAAAAGCGGTGATTTTATTAGCACGCCAACGCACCCAGGCGGGGTCTTGGGGGTTACTAGGTGGGGTGCGATTAGTCTCTCTTTGATAAAGAGAAATGGTATAAGGGTCATATCCAAATGCACTAGGTAAACTGGTATGGTCGTCAAACTGTACGCCATCAATATCGTAGTCTGTAACGACCTCTACAATTAAATCAGTCATAAACTTCTGGACTTCTGGGTGAAAGGGATTTAACCAAACCACTTCCCCGGCGGCGCTCATGGAAGTTTTAGTTCCATTTTGCTGTTGAGTCAGCCAGTTGGGATGTTTTAAAGCTAACTCGGAAGTGGGGGGAGCCATAAAACCGAACTCAAACCAAGGAAGCACTAATAAGTTATGACGATGAGCGCGTTCAATTAAATCAGCGAGCATATCTTGTCCTTGGAAACCTCGGCGGACAAAAGGCTGAATTCCTGCTTCTTTAACTACAGAACTTTTATAGGTGACATAGCCAGAGTTCCAAACCACTGGATAAATTGTGTTAAAATTGAATCGGGCGAGTTTGCTGACTGCTTCTTCGAGTCTAGGCTGATTCATTAACACATCTGTATCATTGGTGGTCATCCAAACGCCGCGAATTTCGGTTTTGGGAATTTGGGGAATGGGTGGGGGGGCGATCGGCGGTTCGGGAACTGGTGGAGGTATATCAGGAACTGGTGGGGGTGTAATGGTTTCCTCAATAACTGGTGCGGGAGGAGGCGTGATGGTTTCCTCGATAACTGGTGCGGGAGGAGGTGCAATGGTGGGCTGTGGCGGCTCTAGGGGTAGGGGTTCATCAAGAATTTCTGGGGGAAGTAGGGGTAAGTCGGAGGGGGTCGGTGGTGTCCGAAAAGCTGGCGGGAGTGCGATCGCTGGAATTTGTATGACAGCAATTAGGCTGACCAAAAATAAGGCAATGAGGAAACTGGTTTTTTTGACCAAGGTTGATTTCATGGTTGTAGTTTGGAGCAAACGATATTAAGTTAGTTAAGCTAAATTGATGTGATGGTTATAATTGCACTTTCGGGAGTTTAGCAGAAAATTGGAGGTCTGGGATCTAATCTCAAGGCATAGCTGCTAATTTGATAATTTGAGGAGGATTTGAGATGATGGCTAATTTTTCGAGACTATTGTGGCTCCTACCAATTGTGACTATTACGGCTGGGGTCGGTTCTGATGGCATAGCGATCGCCTCTACGGAGACTATACCAGAAAATGCGATCGCTCAACGGCGGCTCAGGGCTCCCTTTTTTGAGGAAACCCAAGACCCTGGGTTTACTAACACTTTTCTTGGGGATGCTTTAGGGGGTGTTGCTAACCCCTTAGAGAGTAGTGGTGGTGATAGCGTAGAAACCATTAACATGGGATCTGATTCCCTACAGACCATACAAAACAACGTCAATAGGAGTCGGGGAGACTTGAATGGCGGTCTATCTCCTGGTAACGGAATTGATTCTAGAGTAACTCCAGGTAATGGCAGAATACCCACAGGTAGAGGTATTTTTAGGTCTTTACCCCCTTCTAGTCGCTAAAAATTAATTGATAATAAACCATGATGTAGGGGCGGGTTCTGGTGTCAATCTTCAATTCCCAGCGACAATATTGATAAACCCGCCCTCTGGCCGGTTGTGGTGTCAATCTTCAATTCCCAGCGACAATATTGATAAACCCGCCCTCTGGCCGGTTGTGGTGTCAATCTTCAATTCCCAGCGACAATATTGATAAACCCGCCCTCTGGCCGGTTGTGGTGTCAATCTTCAATTCCCAGCGACAATATTGATAAACCCGCCCTCTGGGAGAGGGGGGTAAGGATAAGGATAATCTTAGAAAATCAGAATTGAGGAATCATCTCTTACTGTATCTGAGATATTGGGGAAAGCACCAGATTCGTCGGGGGTAAACTGAGCAATAATAGATCCTCCCCCGAGTCCGTCAGCATTACTATCATAGATTAACTGTCCGGTTAGTCGTTCATAAATAATTACAGGTTGCGATATGGGTAGGGTATCGAGTAGGGTGTCAGCTTCGGTGAGTGTATCAGTGACCACAAATAAGGGGTCAGCCAAGATAAACTCATCGTTAAACTGTAAAGTATCGCGACCGGGGACAAAATCGGTAATCAAATCAGAGGCTGATAATAAGACATCATTAGTGGAGGAGTAGAGGAAAACATTATTTCCTCCCAAACCTGTGAGAGTATTACCACCAGACCCTCCGACTAGGGTATCATTACCAGGACCACCGATGAGAACATCATCGCCAAGACCACCTATAAGAGTATTATCACCAGGACCACCAACTAAAGAATCATTACCCTCATTACCCAATAGCAGGTCATTACCGAAGGCGCTACCTAGAAGAGTATCATTACCAGGACCGCCAATTAAAACAATAGGACCTAAGTGACCGGCGAGAAAATCATCACCTGCATTACCATCAATGGTGTCTACTGTTGCGATACTAACGCTAACCAAAGCGGAGGCGGTATTTCCTAGGGAGTCTTGTGCGGTATAGGTAAATTGACCACCAAATGGTCCTGGGAGAAGGGGGATAAACTCAACGGAGGTATTACCTGGGAGAATATTAACTTGTCCTGCGCTGACACCACTGATGCTATTAATGGTTAATCCACCGACGGGACTATCATTGTCTAGTACAGGAATTTCAATGCGGTTTAAGCTGGTGCCCTCTGCGAAAATAGTATCATTTCCGGGAGTACCTATTACGAGACTAGGGGTGGTAGCAAAGTTGGGGTTAGCGATTAAAGAGTCATCAACAGGAGTTTCGTCGTCGGGGGGTGTCAGTGTATCTGTGGTGGTTCCAATGAGCAATATATCATCAATAGATAATGGAGGATTACCGATAAGTGTAGCGACGGTTACGGGGGGTTGTACTCCTGAAGCGTCGGGGTCATATATGAGGGTTCCGGTTTCTAATTCATAGGCGAGAATGGGGCTGCTAATGGTGCCGAGATTATCGGGATTCAATTCTCCGGTTTCGAGGAAAATAAATTGTTCAGGACTGAGGCTATTTTGGGGGGTAGTACCTATTTGAGTGAAGCGGAATTGATCACGGTCAAATAAAAGGCGATCGCTTCCGGGGGTAAAATCAACAATTAGGTCAACTCCTAGACTAATTTGATTGGGAGATAGATAAGCAAAGGTATCGCTTCCTTCACCACCGACGAGGGTATCATCACCAGCACCACCAATTAAACAATCATTACCAAGATTACCAAATAGGGAGTCATTACCATCAGAACCAATGAGGGTATCATCTCCTAAATTACCATCTATGGCGGTGAGAATATTAACATTAACGGGAACTCTAATTAGATTTCCTTGGGAGTCGATCGCTTCATAACTAAAACTGCCAATATTTCCGCCGGGGAGGGTGGGAATAAACTCGGCGGCTGTACCGCCTTCTAGGATATTCACATTTCCGCCGATTAAATCGGTGATGGTATTAATAACGGCGATGCGTTCATTATCAGAAGCGGGAATGGTGACGGGAACCCCAACAAAGTCTACAGCATTGATGGTATCAGAAACGGCGATCGCATCATTTCCGGGAGTACCATTAATTAAGGCGAAGGCGGTGACATTTCTAGGGTCTTCATCTGTAGGATCATCATCATCTATGTCTGGTAGGGTATCATCTCCGGCTATACCAATCAAGATGATATCGTTAACAGATAGGGTAGGTGTTCCTTGTAAATTAGCAATAATTTCGGGGGGTTGTGTTCCTGAACCGTCGGGGTCATAGATGAGGTTTCCGGTCTGTAATTCATAGGCGAGAATGGGACTATTTATGAGGCTGAGATTATCTTGATAAGTTCCGGTTTCGACGAGAATAAATTGTTGAGGACTCAGGCTATTTTCGGGGGTAGTACCTATCTGAATAAAGCCGAATTGCTCCCGGTCAAATAAGATGCGATCGCTTCCGGCTTCAAAGTCCACAATTAAATCAGTTCCGGTAGTGATTTGACTGCGAGAAATATAGGCAAAAACATCATTTCCAGCACCTCCAAAGAGGGTATCATTTCCGGCACCTCCAAAGAGGGTATCATCTCCATCATCTCCTAATAGGAAATCATCACCCTGTCCGCCATAGATAATATCATTACCAGAACCTCCATATAGCAGGTCATTTCCCAGACCGCCATAGAGTACATCTTCACCACTACCACCTTTTAGGGTATCATTACCACTATCTCCGAAAAGGGTATCATCGCCGGCTTCTCCTAATAGGGAATCATCACCCTGTCCGCCATAAAGGAGATCGGGTCCTGAACCACCATAAAGGAGATCATTGCCGCCGCCACCTTTGAGGGTATCGGCACCACTACCACCGACTAGGGTATCATCGCCTGTTTCTCCGAACAAGCAATCATTACCCGCGCCGCCATAGAGGAGATCGGGTCCTGAACCACCATAGAGTACATCATCACCATCTCCACCGGAAAGGGTATCGGCACCACTACCACCGACTAGGGTATCATTACCACTATCTCCGAAAAGGGAATCATTACCCGCGCCGCCATAGAGGAGATCGGGTGCTGAACTTCCGACCAAAACATCATCGCCACCTAAGCCGTTAATACGGGTGACGGGAAGGATATCGATAAATACATTAGCACTATCTTGGGTGTTGCCATCACTGGCGGTATAGGTAAAGCTGGCTTGGGTTCCGCCTGGTAATGTGGGGGTAAATCTGACAATGGTGTTATCATTGAGTAGAACTACGTCGCCGCCGGTGATGTTGCTGACGCTGCTGATAAATAGACCTGTCTCAGGACTATCATTGGCTAAAACTGGAATTTCGACGGGATTAAAGGGTTCTGGTGCGATCGCAAAAATGGTATCATCAGAGTCGCTGCCGTTTATTTCCTGGGGAGTGGCGGCGCGAACTTCTCTGGCGATGATGTTGACGGTTTCGGGGCGAGCCAATGAAACGGGATCAACTAGGATAATATCATTGGGGGATA
>NZ_PKGG01000438.1:0-1676 GCF_046480465.1 Arthrospira sp. PCC 8006 | reverse complement strand
TGACCGAATTTGTAACCGTAGTTTTGAGATTCGATTTCGGTGGTTTCACGCACCAAGGAAGAAGTTACCAAAGAACCGTGCATCGCGGAGAACAAAGCACCACCGAATACACCAGCAACTCCCAGCATATGGAAGGGGTGCATCAGGATGTTGTGTTCTGCTTGGAATACCAACATGAAGTTGAAGGTTCCAGAGATACCCAGAGGCATACCGTCGGAGAAAGAACCTTGTCCGATGGGGTAGATCAAGAATACTGCACTAGCAGCGGCAACAGGTGCGCTGTAAGCTACGCAGATCCAAGGACGCATTCCCAAGCGGTAGGACAGTTCCCACTCACGACCCATGTAGCAAAATACACCGATCAGGAAGTGGAAAATTACCAACTGGTAGGGGCCACCGTTGTAGAGCCACTCATCCAAGCTGGCTGCTTCCCAAATRGGRTAGAAGTGCAGACCGATCGCATTGGAAGAAGGAACAACCGCACCAGAGATGATGTTGTTTCCGTACAACAGAGAACCAGCTACGGGTTCGCGGATACCGTCAATGTCAACGGGAGGAGCAGCTACAAAAGCGATGATGTAGCAGATGGTAGCAGTTAGTAGGGTAGGGATCATCAGAACACCGAACCAGCCTACATAAAGGCGGTTGTTGGTGGATGTTACCCAGCTACAGAACCGTTCCCAAGCGTTGGCGCTCTCGCGCTGCTGAATGGTAGTAGTCATGTTGGATATGATTGCTTTATTGAGTTTTCGAGGTACTTATCCGGCAGTTGTTTTTCTACCGTGTCTATAATATGACACACTCTGTTAAGGTTTGTAAAGGGGTTGAGCCACATTTATTTTAATGACTGTCATAACTAGGGCTTATCATGGCTGTGGTCTCAGGCGGCTTAGGGCGGCTTGGGATATAATCGTCAGCAACTGAGAAACACGAGAGAGGGGGGAACCGAAAATGTCAGTTGAACTCACTGCCAATACTAGCCCCGAAACTGCTACGGAAACGGAATGGGAACCCCCCATGCCGCCCACAGATTTGATTTTTGATGATGGAGAGCCTTTGGAAAGTAACCGTCACCGCATTGCCATGAACGTCCTGATCCGGTCATTGCAACAGGCTTGGAGCGATCGCCATGATTTCTACACAGGCGGGAATATGTTTATTTACTATAGCAGCGAACAGGCTAGGAACCGAGATTTCCGAGGCCCAGATTTCTTTGCTGTGTTAGATGTAGATGGCACCAAAGAACGACAAGGTTGGGTAGTATGGCAGGAAGGGGGTCGCTACCCAGATGTTATTGTCGAGTTGATGTCGCCGAGTACCGCCAGAGTAGATAAAGGAAAGAAAAAGGATCTGTATCAGCAGATATTCCGAACCCCAGATTACTTTGTATTTGACCCGTTTGAAGCCAACGCCTTTCAAGGTTGGCATTTGCATAGTTCAGGAGGTTATCAGCTTTTAGAGCCGAACGATCGCGGTTGGCTGTGGTGTGATACCTTGGGCTTTTGGCTGGGAACTTGGTCGGGAACGATTGACCGGGAGGAGGCAATTTGGTTGCGGTTTTACGATACGGAAGGTAATTTAGTCCTGTTACCAGAAGAAGCGGAACGCCAAAAAGCTGAAGCGGAACGCCAAAAGGCCGAAGCGGAACGCCAAAAGGCCGAAGCGGAACGACAAAA
>NZ_PKGG01000639.1:0-301 GCF_046480465.1 Arthrospira sp. PCC 8006 | reverse complement strand
ACAAAACTAGATTTTAAAACCATGATATCCGTTAATAATTGAGGCAAAATAAGACATTTTTGAGGTTGACAAACATTTCTTGAATAAAAGATAATAATGGAAGAAATATCGAAGTTTAAGTTTCGGAAAATTTAAGATTKAGTTTTTTAGATCTGTGCGGTGATTCCTCAACCACAGAAAAAGAAGCTGACAGAAAAACTTAAGGAGAAAAAAATGATCAGGGCAATTGTAATTTTGTGGACGCTTTTCTGTGGTTATGCCTTATTTGCAGGAGCCGGCGGATTAGATACCCAGATGCTTG